>NZ_QVLZ01000020.1:0-125392 GCF_003435205.1 Bacteroides sp. AF32-8BH
TGTGCATCTGGTGTTGAATTTTGATTATGAGGTACCATCCGAGCCGGGAAGTGGCGGTCCGGGATTTGATGTGGACGTTGATGATTGGGATGATGTGAATGTGGATATAGTGTTGTAATCGAGTTTTATTAATTATATTTATTAACAATTTTATTCATTTTATGAAAAAAAGTACAGTAATGCTTGGGGCAATCTTTGGAACATTGTTGATGGGTTGCTCAGACGAGGAGATTGCGAATGTGGAAACCTCCTCACGAAATGCGATTGGTTTTAACGTGTTAAGTAATGCGGCGGAAACGAGGGCTACCCCTACTACCCCCGACAACTTGAAGAACACCGATTTCGACGTGTTCGCTTTTACGGGGGATGGTACTGCCTTCATGGGAAAGGTAGACACGGAATTTGGACATGACGGAGTGAATATCGTGTACAATAATGGTAAGTGGGATTATAAAAATGCGAGCGACCTTCGTTATTGGCCTACCGGGGCTTTGGACTTTTACGCGTTCAATCCCGGAACGGTTAGTGAAGACATGATGATGAATTATATGTGGGAAGCCTCCGGGACTGTCCAAAAGATAAGTTATACCTGCATCGATGAGTATGGAGCCAACACGGGTCATGCAAACTACGACGTGATGTATGCCATGGCCAAAGGCCAGACAAAAGACATGAACAACGGAATAGTGAAATTTAATTTCAAACATATTCTGTCACAGGTCGTATTCAAAGCAAAGACCCAATACGATAACATGCAGGTGGACATCAACATGATCAAGATTCATAATGTCAAAATGGGCGGCTTCTTCACATTGCCTGCGACAGCCGATGGAACGGGAAGTTGGAGTGATCCTGCTGATTTACCAAGTGAAGTATCAGGTCTGGGCAAATTTACCGTAGTGAAAGACGTAAACATCACGGTCAAAAGTAATACTATAGCTACCGATATTTCCACAACTACTCCTATGCTGAATAGACCACAGGAGCTGACTGCTTGGACTGTTTCCGGAGCCAGCAAAACCAAGAAGGGTGCCGACGATGCGAAGCAATGTTATCTGGAGATCGCCTGCAAAATCCGGCAGTCCGGAGCTTATCTGTTGGGTTCAGCAAGCGAATACAAAACAATTTATGTTCCGTTCGGAGATACATGGGAACAGGGCAAGCGTCATATCTACACGTTGATTTTCGGTGGTGGTTATACTGATCAGGGAGAGGCTGTGTTGAATCCGATCCAGTTTGATGCAGAGACAACAGGCTGGGTTAATGCGGCAAAAGACGTAAACGTTTAATTAATATCGTACCCGTTGGCAGGTTAAACATGAATATATCTGTTATTTAATTTTTCACCTGAAAACTAATCCCGGGGAAACCATTGCATGAATATTCATCTGCCTTTAACACATCTAAAAGCAAAAAGTTCCTTGGCGCACCGGCGTCACAGGAACTTTTCACATATAAAAGACACATGTTCTTTCACTGTATGCGTATATATTCCGAATACCTGATTTCCACATACGGGTTGTCACTGGAAATGGACTGATGGATAGCCTTTACACGCTTCCAGAACCACCATCCCTTGTATTCTACCCAAACCGCCTGATTGAGGGTTACCGGAACTTTGATGTCGCCTTTGAGCCGTTTGTTCTCGATCAACCCGGTAAGTTGGATATACGGTGTAACCATCTCCACCTTCTGCCGCAGCAGTGGAACGGTATCACGGATAATGAGCGTGTCACGGATGGCGGCATCTATCGGGGCTTTCACTTCGACTTCATGCCGTGCAGCCACTTCGAGGTTCCTGATTTTCACGCCTAGCCTTTCGATGGTCTCGGCATCCTTGGCACGGAACTCTTTATACTCATCTATAGTCAGCCGCAATGCCTTGGCATCGAGGACCATCGTCGCTGAATCGATCTGCATCCGCTTCACATCGGAAAGCAGTGCGGTGCTGTTCATGCGGAATCGGTCGCGTTCTTCCGTGAGGCGTATTGTCCGCCGGTGCTGCAGCCAGAGGATGCTACAGAGCAGCAACACCGTTGCCAGAAGTATTCTGTTTAATCTACTCATATGATACTGATTCTTCGGGGATGAACCACAGAAATTCATCCATATAGATTTCTTCCAACAATACAAGGCCGCCCCGGTTCTTTTTTCGGTTCTGCGGGAGGTCTTCAACGACCAGTCCACGGCGACCGACCAGTTCGTCCAACCTCATTTCGGAGAGTTCAGGCGAAGCGATGATGGTAACGTATGCATTCTTTTTCATAACTGGTCTTTCCACGATGTTTTTACTTGTGCGTTCCCTGACATTTGAGAAGTTCACGGATATCGGCACGGATTTCGTGCAGGTCATTCTGTACCGTGTTGAGCTGCATCATGGTTGCCTCGAACACGGACTTGTCCAGCTTCATGGCGTTGATACGGTCATACTGGTTCTTGATTTCCACTTCCAAACCGATACATTTGGTTTCCAGTTCTGCAATTTGGGCGGTGTTGTTGACATGCTGTATGTACAGTGTCAGCGAGAACGAGAGTACCACGACAATGATCTTGAAGTACTTCATTACAAATTCTTTGAGTTGTTCCATATCTTATTCCATTAAAAGTGAGAATGCGTCCCTGATAGCCCTCAGCAGAGTCTCGGCTGCCGCACTATCCCGGAACCCATAGATGACAAGCGCGATCATCATCGCCAGATAGACCCACCAGGCGATTTCTTCCTTAGTGATTTTACGTTTCCGCTTCGCCATCTTTTACAGGATTTTGGGGTACGATTACATTGAAGATAACATTGCCGTCGCTGCCTTCGATACGCAGGCGGTTCTCCTCCTTGTGCCTGATGGGGAAGATATCCATCAGCGCCTTGGCGGCATTGACCGACACGGCCCTGAGCGGTGCCGGAGAGAGCGGCACACCGAAACGGTCTGTATAGTCCGAAGTGGCCGTCTCGTCCATGATTGCCTTGAGAGTCTCGGTCACCTGCAGCTTTACAGCCATCGTCTCCATCTCGAACCGTTCCGAGGAGAGCAATGCCTTGATATGTGCCAGCACATGCGGTTTGTTCATCAGGTAATTGGCCGAAGCATACGGGTTCTTCACCGTATCCTCACCGAATACCTCCACAAAGCATTTTTTCGGCCGTCCGGCATATTCCAGCCCGCCGTTCACATAGAGGTTGCAGAATTGCAGCTCCTGCTCCGTGAGCGGTTTCTCTTCCGGCCTATCCTGCGTGTTCGTTATCTTGTCTGACATCGGTTCTTCCTTCCTTTTCTGAAAGAGTAGCGGGTTTGTATCCCGGAGGTTTTACAAAATCCGCCTTTTCATTGAGCAACTGCTCCATTAATGCGTCATAGAATACCTGGGCCAACGCATCGGCACACGCCTCCGCATCCGCTAGCGAGTTGATGAGCCGCAGGTTGAACTTGATTTCCAGGTCGTAGCCCGATATGAACGCCATCAGTTCGTTCCCGTCATAGCCCAGCGCCCCGTAGGTCATCCGGTCCGCCGTACGGAATGTAATGGTCTCGGGAATCTGTTCCCGGTCAATGCCTTGGGCTTCCTTATTCGTGTCCATACTCATATCTTGAAATATTTACGGGTTTTCTCTTTCTTCTGTGTAGCGATTGCCGCCCCTTCCGTCTGGCGCAGACGGGAGGTATAGACCCCCAGGATGTCAAGCGTGGCCGTCACATCCGCAGCCGCATCGTGGGCATCGTCCAGTTCCACCCCCAATTTTGAGGCTACCAGTTCCAGTTTATACGAAGTAACCTCCGGATCAGCGGCAAAAGCCAACCGTCCCATGACAAGCGTGTCGATGTAGTGCGGCTGGAAGTTGCCGTAATAGTCCTTGGTACCGGAAAAGGTCTTTTCAAACTCGGCGGCCAGTCCGGCATAGTTCATCAGCTGTTGCAGGAATCCGATATCGAAAGCGATGTTCTGTCCGACCAGCACGGGCTTGCACTGATAGCCCTTCGAGAGGGTGCTGCGTTTGGCGAAGGCGATGACTTCTCCGGCGACTTTCTTCATGTCCACACCCTGTGTGCGCAGCATCTCCATGGTAATGGCGGAATAGTCCAATGCCGTCTGTTCGTACTTCATCGGGACATATTCCGGTTCTTTCGCCTGTTCATGGCGGGTACGCAACACCTTGCGTCGGGGAAGCCCCGCGTCCTGTTTCCCGTAGGGGGCGATATACGCCTGATAGCGGTCGAATACCTGCCATGTGTCGAAACGGACGGCTTGCAGGGCGATCTGTGTACAGGCGCATTCACGGCAGTCCAGCCCTCCGGTCTCGAAGTCCAGCCCGATGCCTACATATATCTTCTGTTCTGTCTTGGGTGCCATATCTTTTCAGGATTGAATGAATAACAATGAGTTCCTATAGGTCTGTAATGTATTGCATCCGTTGTAGTCGCTGTAACGGATGACGGCAGTGAGGATGACCACCCGGTCTTTGAGCGACTGGATCTCGGTGCGGTGCTCCATGTAATAGTCGTTCCAGCACACGCACTCCGCCAGGCGGTTGTTCTGGGAGAGTGTCAGCCTGGCGAAACGCTTCCGGCTTCCCGTCTCCCTGTCCTTGTAGGTATGCTCGGCTACATCCACCACCGTGGCGCAGACAGCCGCACGCCTGCCGTCATTCTCGTCCCGTGCCACCTCGTCCAGGGTCAGGTAGGAGGCTTTTCCCTTGACCTGCCCGCTGGCTTCCGAATTGTCGAAGATGCGGCGGTAGTCGATGCTGCCGATACCCGACACGGCAATCTGCTGCTGCGACCAGAAGAAATGCCGCCCGCGCATGTCCTGCGGGAAGTCCTTTTCGGAAAGGGAGAATCCCAGTTCACGTGCGGCGCGTTCGAGCAGCGCGCAGCGTTCGGTAACCGCCCCGGCTTTTTCGATGCGGTCGAAGCATCCGGCAAGGATCATGTGCTTGACATGCCGGGCGTTCACGGGGACTTTCACGGCCTCTTCCGCGTTGTCGGGATCGTCCCAGTAACTGTATTTCTTGAGCTTGTAACGGAATATGCGGTGGATGAAGTTCTCGATACCCGTATATGCCCCGCCCCGGTCGCGTTCCGTGACGATGTATTCCACTGTCCTGAGGCCGACCTGCTTGATTCGGGTAAGCGACCAGAAGATTTCATCGGTGGCATAGTCGGTGAAGAACTCCGTCCCGGAGCGGTTGATGTCCGGCGGCACGATCTTGGCCGGCGAGCAGCGTTCCATCTCCGCCATCAGCGAAGGAATCTCCTTGTCGTCCGCCCATTGCAATGCCACGGTATAGAACGCCGACGGGTAATTGGCCTTGAGCCATGCCCCGCAATAGGCTGTAAGGGCGTATGCCGCGGCATGGGAGCGGTTGAACGAATATTTCCCGGCCACCTCTATCTTGTGCCAGATTTCCTCCGCCTCATAGTCCGGGCATCCGTTCCCGACGGCTCCGGCAATGAAATCCGCCTTCAGCGTGGCCATCAGGTCGGCTTTCTTCTTTCCTATGGCCTTGCGCAGGAGGTCGGTCTTCCCGAGGTCGAATCCCCCGAGCGTATGGGCGACGGACATGAACTGCTCCTGGTAGACCATGATTCCGAAAGTGTTCTTCGTCGCTTCATAACAGCCGTAGTTATAGACCGGGGCCACCTCGCCACGCCTGAAACGGACATAATCATCGGTGGCGCCGATGTCGAGCGTGGCGGGGCGGTACAGGGCATTGACGGCGATCAGGTCCTCGATACACTCCGGCTGTACATCCTGGATAAACCGGGTAATGCCCGGTGAAGAGAACTGGAACACATTCTGCGTGTTACCGTCCGAGAGCAGCCGGTAGGTCTTCCCGTCTTCCAGCATATCCTGCGTGATACGCCCGATGGTGAGTTCCTGCCCGAAATTCCGGTTGACCAACGCGATGACGGCACTCAGTTTGGCAAGTTCCTTTGTCGCCAGCACATCCTCCTTCAACAATCCGATCTCATCGACCGAATAGCCGTCGAACTCCGATACCAGTGCCCCGTCCATCTTGCGGACCGGCAGGAAATCGAAGCATTCGGCGGGCCTGCCGTCCCGCGTGTCCGGTGTGACAACGATGGCCGAGGCGTGTATGGAGGCCGCTTTGGGCTGTCCGAGCAATCCTTGCACGTCCTCGATGACCAGCGGATAGGTCTGGATAAAGTCCCGAAGTTTTCTGTTGGAGGCAGCCTGTCTGAACAGTCCTGTCCAGTCCGTGCCGTCATCTATCATGGCGGTAATATAGTTCACGATGGAGTGAGGCACGCGGTGTACGCGTGCCACGTCCTTCAAGGCGGCTTTCAGTTTCATCGTGGTAAAGGTGCCGGCGGAAAAGACACGCTGGCGGCCGTCCGCGTTGTACCGTTCTTCCAGGTAATCCTTGATCTCCTGTCGCCGGTCGGAGGCATAGTCGACATCTATATCTGGCAGCGAAGCGTGGCCGCCTTCCGTCAGTCCTTTGTCCACAAAGGCATCCATGACCGTCAGCGGCCCGTCTGCTTTCCTGATTCTTATATGTGTTACTTTCATCTGATATATTTCTTGTATCGTATTATCGCGCTTACCGTCTGGCGGCTGACGCCGTACTGTTTTGCCAGGCTGTTCTGGGAAGCCTGGCCGGAAGAATATCTCACCCGTATCTCTTCCGCCTGCCCGTTGGTCAGTTTGGCATTCACGCTTTTTTCGCCGTAATCCCGTTTGAGGCCACCCGCTATGGCATGTTCCATATTCCGCTGGTGCGTACACATCTCCAGGTTATCCGCACGGTTGTTGTCGCGGTTCCCGTCGATATGGTTCACCTCCAGTCCCGGATTCCAGTCGGGCAGGAAATGCTGTGCTACCAGACGGTGCACGGAGAACTTCTTCCCGACACCGCCCTTGTAGAGCCGGACACAGTCATAGAGCGAAGTCGTCCCGCACCAATGGCACATAATGCGTTCGGGTTGTATCCAGGTAATGCCGTCATGCGAAACCTGCCGTTCCAGACTCTTGACACGCCCGAGGTTGCTGATCCTGTACTTTCCTTCATAGTTCTTGATATCCACCCAGATTTCCCGGGTGTCAGCCATGGGTTATACGGTTTAGTGCTGTCTGAAAAATTTCCCGGTCTATCTCCACGCCGACGAACCGGCGTCCCGTATTCCGGCAGGCCACGGCCGTGCTGCCGCTGCCCATCGCAAAGTCGAGGACGATGTCCCCTTCATCGGTGTAGGTGCGTATCAGGTATTCCAGCAGGGCGACAGGTTTCTGTGTCGCGTGCAGGCAGGAGCGTTGCTTGTCGGTCTTGAACTTCAGCACGCTGCGCGGATAGCGTTCCGTGGATATGTAATCCCGGAAATTGTCGTGCTTCCGGTATATCTCGCCGGCATCGCATTTCCGCTGGTGTTCGGCCATCACGACCTTGCGCCTGTGCCCGTCCGTCTTGATCGGATGATACTTCGGCAACCTGTCGTAGAAGACCAGAATGTCCTCGTGCGCCTTCATCGGCATACGCCCGGCATTCAGGAAGCCTGTCGCCTGCGTCTTCTCCCATACCCAGGCATACCGCAGCCTGCGGAGATTGGAACTGCCCAGCAAGCTCGTAAAAGGATGCTGGCAGAACAGCAGTACGGGAGTGTCAGGTCTGGATATGCCCTGTACAGCATTCCACATCCCGGGGATGTCTATCACGGCGTCCCATCGACAATGTGTCGTACCGTATGGAGGGTCTGACAATACCATGTCGGCAGTGATGCCTTCTTCAGCCAGCAGGGGCAGCACATCGAGTGCATCGCCCCGGTAAAGGTCGCAACCGTCATAGGGACGGTGGTGTTCGTAGGTCGGATTCATGGGTTTCGAGTTCCTTTAGGTTCCACAAGCAATCTCGGCGGTCAAAAAGGATTTCGTCGCCACACATCAATTCATCTGCGTATATCGTCCGCTCTTCTCCGTTACGGATTACCCGCATCCGGGCATCCGTGCACAGACGGTAAGTCTTGCCTTCAGATTCCATCTCCACATAGCGTTCGCCCTTGCCGAGTGTGATGTCCGGGGCAAGCACCGTCAGTTCGTCTTTCCAGCTGAGCCCGCAGCGTTCCGGCACGAGGAAGCGCGAGAAGATAAGGTCGTATTTCAGCGGGTCGATGGAGGTTATGCCAAGCAAGTAGGAAACCAGCGAGCCCCCGGCGGAACCGCGACCTATACCAGTTGCGATGCCTCTCCGGTGCGCCTCCCGCACCATATCCCACTGCACCAGGAAATAGTCCACATTGTCGGTCGATTCAATGATATAGACTTCCTCGTCCAGCCGTTCCCGATAGCGTTCCCGCTCCGGTTCCGGCACTTTCCGGTCCAGCCCGTCGTCAAGCAGTCGGAGGAACATCGTACGGCGGTCACCATACCGTTCCCGCTCTTCCGGTCGCATACGGTATTCCGGCATGAACATTCGCCCGGTCTCGAATGAGGCGTCCGCACGTCCGGCAATCTCCACCGTGGGACGGCACATGCGCCTAAACAGGGAATCGAAGTCCCATTGCCCGGAGAACAGAGGACGGAGCGTGTCATACAATTCATCCGCTGTCTTGAAATACTGGTCATCGCTCTGTTCATGGGCGGCTCCCGTGGCAATCTTGTTCACCACGATTCTGTACCCTGCATCGTCCTTGTCCATGTAGTAGCAGTCCGGAATCAGGACTGGTTCTACTGTAAATGAATCCGTGTCGGCATCATAACAGTTGCCGAAATAATATTTCAGGGCTTCTAGTTGCTCCCTGTCGATGCGGTCCGCCTTGTATTCGTTGGCGTCGACCTGGTAATAGACCGCTTCGGCACCTTTCCGGATACGCTTCACCTGTTTGGGGTGTCCGGCCATCCAGTAGACGGAACGGATGGCGAAAACCACCACACAACCTGCGGCATACATCAGCAGCTGTTCATAGCGGAGGGTGTTGTCTTCCGAATCGACCATGACGGCCCGTTGGATGCGCAGCAGATTATGCAGCCCCTCGTTATCCAAGGCATAAATCTTCAGCCCGACACGTTCTTCTTCGTGCATCATTGTCAGCGAGTAGCCGAATATATGTTTCAGCCCGGTATTGGCGCACTCCTTCTGAAGGTTCAGCGTGGCGGCCATTGTATTGCGGTCGCAGATGCCGACAGCCGTATGCCCGAGCCATTTCGCCTTGCGGCACAAATCTTCCGGCGAGCAGCAGGCGTTCAGCAGCTCGTAGGAGGTATGGATGCCGAGGTTCACGAAAGGTACATCATGTACCGGAGGCTTGGGCCGGCCGATATATTTCAGCAGGTTGAAACGGAATTCTTCCCGCAGGTCATAGTAGTACCAGTTCCTGCCGAACGGGAAGGCCACATGGAAGATTCCTTCTTCCATCAGCACATCCGGACTTTCCATCAGGTTGAACACGAGCTTGTCCCCGTCGCCGCGGAAGATGGATTCCACTCCCGACAGGTCGGCCGTGAAAAGCCGCCCGAAGCCGGGAATATCCACCACTTCCGTATCGACCGGGATATAGGTTATCCGTTGTGCATCGAGCCATGAGAAAAGTTCCTGTATCATCTTTCCTGTACTTTTTTGAGTTTGTATTCAAGGACGGACAGCAGGCGGCAGGCGAAAATCCCGTAGATTTCCGCTTCCGTGAGTTCGTCCCAGTCTTTGGCGGCATCAGCAATGTCCGCGATGAAAACCTCGAAATAGGGTTTCAGCCGTTCAGCCGTCCGCTTTACCGACTCGACGGCATCACCATCGTAACCGATGACTACGGTTCTGACGCCTTTCGATTGCAGCTTGTAGATCTGTACATCGGATATTTTCTTTCCGAAAGTGGCCACGGCTGCGACATGGGAATTGTCATAGAGTTCGAGTCTGCGGGTCAGGGCGATGACATCGAAAATACCTTCCGCGAGGATGACCGTATCGGTTTCATCCATACGGACGGCATCGTAGTTATAAAGGAGTCTGGAAAAGTCGTTTTCCGTGGAGTTCCGGTAACGCAGGATCTTGTACCCGCCGCTATGTCTGGTCTTGCGGTTGTGGGCGTCTATATCCTCTTTCGGCCAGGTATGGCGGGAGACATAGCCGACAACCGTACAGTCATCGATGACCGGAAAGACGACATAGTCCGCGTAGCGCGGATTGAGCCTGCCGGTTATCCCGACCGGGAAATACTCGTAATCGTCGAAACAGAAGCCGCGCCGCTGCAAATACGGATGCCGGAAAGTGCGCTTGTAAAAGTCCGGCAATTCGACCGGCACCAGTTCGTCGTCTATTTCTTCCGCCTCGTCCTTCTCCAGCAGGTGCAGGTTCAACGGTGCGGCAATGTCAGCTGTCTGCAAAACCATCAGGTCCATGCGACCGATAGCCGCCAGAAGTTGCTCCAATGTACGGGTGGATGCCCCGCAGGAGAAGCAGTGGGCCATGAAAGGCCGGCGGTGGGCAGTCGCCTTGCCGATGTAGATACCGAACTTACCGCCCGACTTTCCGCAGAACGGGCAGCGCGGAACGATAAGGTTCTTACCGCTCCCGTCCCGTTTGGCACCCGTCTCGCGGGTTATCTCCGAAACCAGATATTGATATTCCTGTACCGACAGTTCCATATTAAGGTATAGTCGTGACCGCTACAGGTTGGTTTGAAATGTTTGGAAAAAGAATCCGGATTAGCCCAATAAAAATAGACCGGCAGAATCATGGAAGGTCTTTCCACCCAAAGGAAAAGAGAAATTGTCTTCCCGGCTGGACAAAAAATGACTGCTTTTGTCTAATCGATAAAACAATATATAAATAAGGAGATTGATAATCAGCATTGGCTGATTATCAGGTGTAGAGATGTACTTTTCTAAAATGATCACTCTCTACATAAAAAAAGCGTATTTTTTGTGCAGTACAATAAACATACTGAATGAAAAGTATCGTTTTCCAATTACTACAAATAACGGATTTGTATTTGCGAGGTCATTCGAACTTTCCTCGAACAAAGGTCGTATGATATCTCGAACGCCAAGACCCGTGAGCGGAAACTGAAAGTCTTGGAGGCGGCAGAGGAATTGAAATGTGAAAACCTGCTGTTGATAACATGGGGAACGGACGATATGGCGGAATACAAAGGGCATACAATAAAAATCGTATCTGTCCGGAATTGGTTTTACGCATGTAAGCTGCCATATATTCTCAACATTCCAGTCGTTACAAGTCAAAAAGCCACCGACACGCCGCATCCGGATCGATGGCTTTTTATTCCCTGTTCAGATTCAGTGTCCTCTGCCCGTCATAGAACACCTCATTGTCGTAGTCGGTGGCAATCCTGATAGTGTCTCCTTTCTTGAAGAACCGGCTTTTGGCCACGTGCAGGCGCATAACGTTCTCCTTTCTTTCAGCCGATGACTGGTTGAGCGAAACAAGGTGCGTGCACGGGCGGGCCAGACCTTTGGCCTCCGAACAGTTGTACTCGGTCAGCACGTTCCGCTCGTCATTCAGCCACTCCCGGTCTTCGATGGTAGACTGGTAAGTCACCACCATCCATACCTTTTCGTCCGCCGCCAGGTCCTTCAGGTCATTAGCCACCGCGATACGCTTCGCCCGTTCATGGTCGGCTCCCCATGAACGGCGGTTGGCATCCGTCAGCAAGTCCATCGAATCCACAATCACGATGTCCGGATTATATCCTTTGAGCTTCCTGTATTCCGAAATGCCGTTCTTGATGTCGAGTGTCGAGACCTGGGCATTGAAACGCGGGTAACTGCGCACCGTGATGCTTCCGGCATACGAGGCGACCAGTTTTTCCAGATGTCTCATCTCCGTATCCGAAATCTTTCCCCGCTCGTAATAGTAGGCGTTCCTGGAAATCAGTCCGCCGGAATAGGCGTTCAACGCCTCTTCTTCCGAACCTTCCAGCTGGAAATGCAGCACATGCAGCCCGTCATCGATGTCCGCCCTGACACCGATCCATTTGGCGATGTGCGACTTTCCCACGCCTGTGCTGGCCAGGAAACAGGTCAGCTGACCTCGCAGGTTACGTCCGGCATTGAGCGCATCCAGATACGGGATGTAGAAGCGGGACACACGAGGGGCGGCCGAGCGTTCCTCTTCCTCCTCGCGCCGGCGGTTCCTCTCGAAACGCTCCTTGAAAGTCGCGGCCACATCGACGAACGAGGAACTCTTCAGCGTGAACCCTGCCAGCCACTCGGCATATTCCCGAAGAGTCTTCTCCGCCTTGTCCTGTTTGTTCTCGTTATACAGTTTCCCGACCTCCGCATAGACCGACTGCAACCGGACCCCCTTGATGTAGGACTCCAGCATGTCGGTCATCACCTCGGCACTCTGTCCCTCGTCATACTCCCGGAAAGTGTCTATCAGCTCGATGGCGTCGTAATCCTCATGGAAGGTCTGTGCCAGCACGGCATACGACGGCGGTGTCTTGTATGTCTTGAAGTGTACGGCTATCGCCTCCTGTACCTGCTGGAACGAACGGTCCGGCAGGTATTCCTTACGCATATGCCGGGCTAGGACAGCACACAACGGTTCCTGTCTGAGCGCCGTGGCATAGAGTTCATACAGGAACTCGGCACTGAGCGGATTGACGGCACTCATGGCTTCGCCTCCTTTTTCCGCCACGCCTCACAGCGGATACGGTACAGTTCCGGATAGCGCGCCTGTGTCCTTCTGCGGCATGGCTCCGCTTTCGCACATTTTGAGCATGACGGGGAGAAAGGCGTCCACATCAGCGTGGAGAGCGCACAGACGAGATATCCCGCTTCGGTGGAGAGCAGTCGCCGCTTGGTCGTCTCCTCGTATTCCGGATAAATAAAACGCCCGAACGGATGGCTGCGGCGGTCTTCCACTGCCCGCGCCAAATCATGCCGTGACAGCCCGAAACTCTTCAGCCACCGGTCCTCCCGGTAGCGGCGTTCCTTTCCCGAGCGGAGATAGCGGCCGATGGCTTTCTTTCCGAATGAATGGGAGACGTTCCATTTCCTGCGATACGCGGTATCATATCCGGAAATGGCATATGTCTGGCAGATACAGAAGTCGGACAGGCGTTCCGCACTGACGGAGACGACCTCCCGGCACAAGCCGTCGAAACACATCCCGAGCTGCCTGTCCGACTTGCCGCCGGTAGGGAACACAAAATCCGCCCACACCGTGGTGCGGACCAGCCGTGTAAAGAGCCTCCGGCATCCGTCAATCCATTCTTTTCTCTCCATCGCGTGTCAATAGTTTGCGCAGCTGCGTCTTGGCTAGGAAGATGCGGCTTTTTACCGTTTCTACGTTCCTGGTCTGCAAAGTACCGTTGTTATAGGTGATTTCCATGATTTCCCCGAGTTTGTAACCAGCCTGCTGCAAGAGCAGGGCTTCCCGGTAAATCGGTTTGAGCCGGTCCAGTGCCCAGAGGATGTCATCGTTATAGAACTCGCGGTAGTTGTCCATCCCCATGCTGTTTCCCGACGGTTCGTCCTCATCCGACAGCGAAGAGGATATTTCCGAAATGTCGATATTGTCGTCCGGGGGCATGCGGTTCCTGTTGCGGTTGTTCAGGTCCGCCACAAGCCGTTTGGTCACGGCATAGATCCAGGTCTTTACCGGACGGGCCGGGTCATAACTGTCCATATACTTGAAGAAGTTGGCCAACGCCTCGAGGTAGTTGTCCTCGATGTCCTCCTGGTTATAGGTATATTTGATACAAATGCTGTATATCAGATTCTTGTGCGGCATCACATATTTTCTGAGAAGTTCCGCCCTCTGTCTCGCGGATTCGTCTTCAGGCTGGAGAACCGCAATAAACACATCTTTCTTTTCCACGTTTCCACTGACTGAAAAGGTTGATAATGAATCTCATGTCCTAATCTGTCAGCTACCGTGAGCGTCAATTGAAAAAACGGGCGGCAGCATTACCGCCGCCCGGAAAAAATCCAAACCGTTGTCGGCTTGTCACAGCCTGTGCCTGCGGATGTAATAGTAGAAGAGGTGGCAGGCATCCGCCGCATTGTCATCCACCGGGACAATACCGTATCTGTCCTTGCAGGCCGCGACCATCTGCGTCTTGGTGGCGTGTCCGTCTCCCGTCGCCCATTTCTTGAGGACAGCCGGGTTGACGAACTCCGGTTCCGGGATATCCAGTTCATCGCACACTTCGAGCAGGATACCCCTGAGTTCCGAGAGCCGCCGCATGTCGTAGAAATGGCGGTTCACGCTCACATCCTCGGCCACGACGCGGCGGATGCCGTAACGACGGAGCAGCGAGAGCAGCGTAGTCCTGAAAGCGCCGTGCATCTTGTTGCCGTTGCGCCGTTTGCTTTCGGTGAAGTTCCATGTCCCGGCCTCATGCAGGGAGAAGTATCCGGTATGCGTGGCGATGTCCAGCGCCAGTACCTGCTCCCGGGTCAGTACGCTATTCTCCGAGTCTCGATTCGCCATTCTCTTTCACGATTACCAGTTTATGCGGATACCCTTCAGCCACATTCCCGTGCGAGACTACCAGCACGGTACCGCCGAGCGAGTTCAGCGCCTCGAACATGGAGGCCAGCCCCGCTTCATCGACCGCCTCGAGTATCTCGTCCAGCACGAGCAGATCCAGTCCCTTGTCCCCGTCGCAGTTGCTGTTCACGAGTTTCTGCATGGCAAGGATGGTCGCCAAATTCACACGGGCGGCTTCGCCTGCCGAAAACTTGCCGAACGAGCCGCAGTCCATGCCGTCGCGCAGCAGTGAGATGGAGATTTTCTCCCTTACCTTACCACTCTTGAGGACGGTATACCCGTCGAAGCGGATACGGATGTCGCTGCCGATGTCTTGCAGGAACTCGTTGGTGATACGGCTGAGCGCCTCGATTTTCGTGTTGGCCAGATAGGTCTTGAACTGCACGAACCGTTCCCGCTGTATCTCCAGGGCACGGACCCGGGCATCGACGGCCGTCTTGCGCCCTGCCGCCTCGTTGGACTTCCCGCGCGTTTCACGGAGAGTGTCCTTGAGCGATTGTATGAGGTCGGGTGAAGCCGCCTCATCCAGCTCCCGGATCGTGGCCTGCAAAGTGTCGATGGCGCAGGCCGCAGCCTGTATATCTTCCTTGCCTACCCGTATGCCGCGGTTCAGTGCGGCATTGCGCTCGTCTATGAATCCGAACACCTCGTCGAATACCTTGCGGCGGACACCTTCGATTTCACTTTGCAGGGCGGTAATTTCGGAAGCGATGCGTTTATGCCCGCTTTCCACCTCTTCCACGTGGCGGGTGGCATTCCTGATGGCCCGTTCGTGCCCGGCCAGCTGCTCCTCCCATCCGGTGCGTCTGCCTTCCAATATCCGGCGCTCATGGTTCAGCCGGTTCTGCTGCAACTCCACGGCATCCGTCTCCTCCTGCTTCTCATCGATACGGCCGTTGATTTCCGTGAGCTGCCGTTGACGGAGCTTCAGTTCCTTCATGCCGGCCTCGATGTCGAACTGTGGTTCTGCCACCAGAAACTCATGCCCGCAGAAAGGACAGGTGATGGAGCCGGCCAGTTTGTTCGAGAGGCCGTCAATACCGGCAGAAACGATACGCCGTTTATGACGCAGTTCCTCGATGCTGCCGGACAGGTCGCGCAGACGGATGTCGATTTCCCGCAGTCTCTCCGCAGTCGTATCGGACTGATCCCTGTATGCCTCACAGAATGCGGCATACTCCTTCTTGAACTGTTCCCAGCCGTCAGTCCTGTTTTTCAGTTCCTGTTCCGCCTGCTTCAAGACGGCATCGCAATCCTTCAGCCGCTCTGTGGCGGTCTGTAACCGTCCTTTCTTTTCGGCAATGACCTTGTCCCAGTCCGTCTGCCGGGCATCGGGAAAGAGGGACATCATTTCCGCTATCTTTTCCAGACATGCTTCCAATGCGGTATCTCCGGCTTCCAGTTCCTGCAAAGCCTCGTCCGCCCGCTGCACTCCGGCAAGCTGTTCCTCAAGCCTGTCCACGTTCTCGTGCCCGGTACGGATCTGCTCCCTCTTGGCCGCTATGGCCGTTTCCAGTCCCATGATACGTTCCACACGGGTACGCCCCCGCTCGGCTCCGGCTTCCTCCTCCTTGCGTATCTGCTCCTGTAACATCCCGATACGCCCGTCCAACCCGGCCAGTTCCAGTTCCACCTGCCGTTTCTTTTCAGAGAGCGGCACGATGTCTTCCTCCACTTTGGCGATGGCTTCATCCACCAGGATACCGTTGGAAAAGCGGTTGATGACCTCTTTCTTCTCCTTGTCCGATGACGAGAGGAAATCCTCATACCGGTATTTGGAAAGGATGAAATTGTTGAGCAGCTCGTCGCGTGTGATACCCAGTTTGTCAAGAATATACCGGTTATAGGCATCCACCGAAGGCTGTACCGCTTCATCGGTTACCACCTGCTTGCCGCCACGGTAAAGCGTACAGCTGACAGAGGAAGCCCCCTTGCGCGGGATACGGCGGTTGACGAGCAGTTCCTCGGCGGCGGAATCGTTGATGAAACGCAAAGCGATACGGCATTCTTCCGCTGCATCGTTGATAATCTCCTCCGAGCGTATCTTTCTAAGCGGGCTGCCCGTGATACCCACGGCAATGCATTCCAACAGGGCAGACTTGCCGGCCCCGTTCGACTGCTGGGACTCATTGTCCCGGTTATCGCCGAAAATCAATGTCGTCACGCCTTGCCGCAGCATGTAGGACAGCGAACGGAAGGCGCAGAGATTTTCGGCTTCTATCGTCTTTAATTTCCACATGATCTGTTTTCTATTCTAGATAAATACTCCAATCCCATCGACACATCCTCGATCTGTTTCTCCCGGCAGAAGTCCTCGTAGGTTTCCCGGATGCGGCGGCTGTCGAATTTCTCGAAGAGCGAAGAGGATACCGCCTCCGGCAGCTGCTCGTCATCGGCAACCAGTTCTACCTTCGCCGCTCCGGCTTCCAGCAAGGCGGCTTTGTCCACCGATTTCATCGCGGCGGCAGGTGCATGGACACGCACCTTGACCTTGTAGCGACCATCGGCCTCCATTTCACGCAGCTCGTCCATCAGGTGCAACCCGGCACGTTCCGCCGGCATATCCATGACACGGTACCGCATGTTCACGCGGTTCTTGACAAACTCGTACGTGCCGTCCGTATACAGCACCGTGTATCCTTTCTCCTCGTCCTCCCCGAAGTTATGCTGGCGCGAGGAACCGATATATTCGATTCCCGTCCCCGGAATGACGGTACGGTTGTGGTAATGGCCGACAAAGACCTTGTCGAAAGGAGAGAATATCCTGGCAGGCAGTTCCTTTTCCGAAGGCTGTGCCAATGCCCCGTTGATACCCTCATGGATGTAGAGGAAGTGCTCCGGTTCTCCGGAAAGCGCTTCCGCAGCCAATCGTCCGAGCCTTTCGGCAAAAGAGCCGTCTTCCGGAAAATAGCTCATTACATGGAGCGCGAACTTCCATTCCGGGCGGCACAGGGTCAGGTACTCATCCACGACAGTCACATTCGGATGCCGGTCGAAGACATGACAATATCCGCGCAGGGATTCCTGGTTCACCTTGTCGTGGTTCCCTTCCGCCAGCGTGACATGAATGTCATGGTCCGCGGCGGATACAAGCATATCCCTGACGGCCAGCAGGACATCGAGTGTCTGGGCGGCACGGGAAAAGAACAGGTCTCCTCCGACAACCACTTCCCGGATATCCCGTTCCCTGCAAATTCCCATGGCCTCCTGCCAGTTGGCCTGGAATGCAGGGATGTTGTCTTTCGAGATGTGGATGTCATTCAATAACAAAAGGCAGGGTTTGTTCTCTTTCATACTAAGTGATTGTGATTAGGACGGGAGGCCCGGATGCCTCCCGTCGGATTAGAATTCAAGAACTTGTGAAAGGCTTATCTGCGGTGGCGGGGACGCCCGGCACGCTCTTCCGTTTCCTCCGGCTGCTCTTCTTCCTCCCCGGGGACATCCTCCGGTTCGTCACTGGGCTTCGGACCCTCCATCTCGCTTTCGATCAGGTCGAGTAGTTCCCGGTTGCTCGTGGAGCGTGTGACACGCACGGAGAGCCCTTCCTGCTCGATGTAGCCGCGGATCATCGCACGCAGCTCCTGGCCTTCCTCGGTCTTCTCACCGAGTTCCTGCCGCTGAAGCTCGTCATAACGTTCGAAAAGGTCGTCCAGCGAGATGCCTCCGCCTTCACGCCCGTTTTCTCTGTTATCTTTCGTACGGCGGTCGAACGAGAACGCGGATATATCCTCCTTGGGCAGTTCACCGTCCAGCGTGTCGATGACCGTCTTCATTTCATCCGTCTCCATGAGCGACATGCCGTAGATACCGTCGCACTGTTTGAGGAACTCGACGGTGGCTCCCAGATGATAACGGGTGTAGCGGTAGATGATTTCCGGGATACGCGGCGCACCCATCAGGGCGGTCAGCTCCTCCTTGGTCAACGGTACCGGTTCCGATTCGTTGTCAATGGAAATGACATACTCGGTCTTGGCTCCGTTCTTGCGCTTTTCAATCTCCACCGGATAGGCGTCATACACCGAGGAAATCGGGCACGGGTAAGACGGATTCTTGGCCAGTTTCTTGCTCCACAGCTTGAACTTCCTCTCATCCAGATCCTTGAACTGGGCATGGGAAAGGGTCATCATCTGCACGCCTTTGGCTCGTTCACCCAGGTCGAATACATAGAGACAGTGGCCGTAACTGTATTTCAGACCGCCTCCGAACGAGCCCCCGGCAATCTTTTCCGCCAGTTTGTCGTCCCCGTCCTCTTTTGCGGCTTCGACGGCCATGCGGCGGTAAGTCTCGATGGGATCAACGCTATATCCGGCATCGGTAGCGCGGGTGACAGTGACATACATCTTTTGGGGCTTGTTCCCCGTAGCGGGTTTCTCCAGCTCCAGAAGCAGCTGGTGGACGGGATACTCATAGCCCGGACGTGTCGGCGAGCCGTCCGGATTGGGAGCGATGGGCAGGATACGGAGACGGTAAGTCCCGAACTTGTCCATGCGGAAGAACTCCGTACGGGCGAACGCCCTGTTCTCCTCCTGGGCACGCAACTGTGCCTCCTGATAAGATTCCTGAACGCCGAGGAACATTTCCTCGACAGACATGCCTTCCATGCCGTTGTTCTTTTCTTCTTCTTGCATAAACGCTTTGTTTTATGGATTTAAAAATGCCCGAAGAATGCGACACGGTATACCCGCATCGCAAAGAAACTGGTAACAGGACGGACGGGTTCGGTTGCACCGTCCGCGTTCAACTGATAAAATTGGGAGAGGATGTCTCGCTGACCGTATCCCGAAAGAGGATACTCATTTGACAATATGGAAAGGTCTTGCAGCGACCGTGGAATACAAAATTAGGCAAATTACCCGGAACAGCCATACATGTACATGAATGTTTCTCACCGGCATTGTCCTTCAGCGCATTACCGTTTCATTTTAAGAATGCTTTTAATCTCTCCGAGCAGTCTGTCGCCGCCCGGCGCGTTCCGCGCTTCGGCAAGCAGCCTCCTGCGGTTCCGGCGGATATACTCTTCTCTCTTGCGGCGGCATATGCCTTCATAGTAGGCTTTGCGCTCCGGCGTGAGCCGTTTCCCGCGCCGGCAATAGACCCCGTCCCGGCGGTACTCGTCCAGGTAGCGGCGGAACTTCGCCTTGCCGCAGGAAGGGTCTTTCGATGCCTCCGCCACCGACCGTATGACCTGCCAGTCCGGCTCGAAGGGCTGCTGCGTGGCGCATAACCTGCGGAGCAGATGATAGACTACCGGCATCTCATACCGGAGCATGAAGCCTATCCGTGTCTCGTCGAAAGGAAAGCGCTTAAGCGTCCCCTGCGGTCTTCCGTCTTCTCGCTTTCGGGGCTTCTGCTGCCGGGGAGACGGTTTCTTCTGCGGCTGCCGCCTGATTTTCTTCTGTTTCATGATGTTGCGGTTGAATGGTTTGCTGTACGGTTTCACGGACGGGAACGTTCCTGCGCTCCGCAATCCTCCGGCGGCTTTCAATATCGCCGTTTACATTGAGTTTATGTTTCATGACTATACAAAATAGGTGAAGTTGAGTTCTACATTGACATTGTACATACCGCGCTCGTAAAGCTGTATCCTGCGCGAACCGCCGTAGATGGTGAACGAGGAGCCCCGGTTGTACTTGTGGTCATCGTTCCAGTCAGCGGCGCTGCAGCGCACGCTGTATCTCGGGGGCTGTATCTTGTTCGGGATGACGGCAACGATGCCGCCCCAGTTGCTGCCGTCCCTGCGTGCGGTATTGATATACCCCTGTATGGACACGATATTCCCGATCTGGCGGATAAACAGCCCCTGGGTATCTGTTCCCGAGCCGCTGTTCTCCATGTGCATCCATCCCGTATCCGCCAGCAGGGGCTGGTATTCTTCCGCATAGGCGGCTCCGATAGCGCGGCAGGCCTGCCGTTTCGCCTCCGCTGTCGGCAAGGACAGGTCGGAAAGTTTGCCGTCCTTGCGCAGGTAGTCCTTGACGATTTCGTCTTTGGACAGCACGTCCAACTTGTTCCGCAGGAGCTGCCGGGCTTCCATGGGGGATTTTCCTTGCCCGGTCAAAAAGTCGATGTAATCCTGGAACAGGTTTTCAAGCGCGGCGAAGCGGGCGTCCGCCCCGACCTTGGTATACAGGTTCAGGTTGGTAGCGATGGTATCCTTTTCGGAAGCGTTGTAGCCGCCCATCAGCCGTTCCGCCTTTTTCTTGAGTTCCCTGACAACCTGCGAGGTCATCACGTATCCCTCGACCTGCGCGTGCGAAATGCCACCTTCATCTATGTAGGCGAACGAACCGGTCTTGATTTCCAGCAGTTTGTCCCTGAGTTCGGCTGTGAAGACAATGCCCTCGTAAGCGGAGTCAGTCCCGAGCTTGCCGTCCATCATCCGGTCTATCTCGGCCGTGGAATAGACTTCGAGGTTCTTGCGTGCCTTGCCCTTGTCCGGAAGGTCGGACAGGTTCGAGGTCTTGGCCAGTTTCAGCTCCCCGATACCTTTCTTTTCGGCATCGAGGGTATCCCTGACGGCCGCCTGCCGCTTTGCTTTCAGTTCGGCGGCTTCCTCTGCCGTCAGCCCGCTGATCTCGTCCGCCGTCAGGCGCACCAGCTCCTTCAATCCTTCGGAGATTTCCAGAAATACCTCCCCGGCTTCCGCTTTGGAATAGACATCGATATTCTTCCGGGCGGCAGCCTTGTCCATGACATCGGAAAGGTTCCCGTCGGCGGAGAGTTTCATTTTCAAAGCCGCCGCGACGGTTCCCGATGTGACATAACCTTCGCCGCCCTCCGTCAGTTCTCCGGTAGTGATAGCCGCCAGTTTCTTCCTGTATTCGGTCGTGAAGTCTTCGGTAGAGAGCTGTTTGCCTTCTACCACATCCACTTTCTTTCCCATCGCCTCCGTAAAGGCCCTGACGGTCACATAGGTGTCGGACACGGATTTTCCGTTGATTTTAAGCGTACCGAGCACATCCACCGCTCCCAAAGGGGCAAGCACGATGTCGCCCAGAACGTTCCTCAGCGCAAAACGGAAACTGTCAGCGGTGTCGAAACCGACGGTGGCGAGCAGCGCGGCGGCACTGTCACGCCAGGTAATCAGGTTTGTCAGCCTGGCATTGTCTTTCGTATAGGCGGTATTCTGAATATCGATACCCCGTCCGGTGCTTTGCAGGGAGAGCAGTCCGCCGACCTGCAGGGTGGCGGTACGCCCGATGACTTTCAAAACAGGTGTGGTGCAGGCTTTTCCGTCATGCACGGCAAAGTCACGGTATTTTGTTCCGCCGCCCTCCGTGCCGTGGTAATTGATACGGATACAACCCTCATCCGTCACATCCGAGGTGTTATAAATGTCGTATCCCTTGATGCGGACAGCCCCGATCCGGGCGTTTTCATTCAGCGAAGTACCGCAGGATATGCCGTCTTCCGTAACCCTGGCCAGTTCCTTGCCTTGTTTCATGAAACTGAACGTGCCGTCCGTCCGGATGACAATCTCGTTGACAAGCAGACCGTGCAGGTAGGCACCGATGGCGGCATGGCCGTCCGCCTTGACGATGCCTTTGAGCATGTAGCCGTTCCCGCCGCTGACGGAGACGGCGGTCTTGGAGCTGATTTCTTTCTGCCCGGTGAACGTTCCGGCCAGCACCAGATCCTTCTTGACGGTCTGCCGGGCAAAAGGTGTATCGAGCAGGACAGCATAGCGGCCGAAGAACTTGTCGATGAACCGGGGTGCATAGCTCTCCGTCACCTCGATGGCCGCCGGCAGTTTGTCAGTAACCGGATCGACCGTATCCGGGACAGCCTTGGCTCCGGCACAGAGATAACAGGTACGCCCGCGCTTGTTGACCTCATTGGCGTAGACCACCGATTCATGCCGGTTGATTTCGTATATATAATAGGGATAGACAGCATCGGCGCAGCCGTCGAAACGGCGTACCTTTCCGCCGAGCCAGACATAACCCGGGGAGACGCGGGGACCCTCGATCTCGCATCCGGAGATGATGAAGTCCGAGCAGCCGTCAAAAACGGCACTCATGCTGAGAGCCAGTTCCTGCAAGTTCAGGATATCGTCCGAGTAGGTATACCGTCCGCCGGTTTCCGCAATATATTCTTTCATTGTCCTGTATTCTTATTGGGGGTGTATTCGTCTTCGTCGATCTTGATCAGGTAGGTCTTGCCTGCTGTCTTATAGGTGTTCACCACATAGGAAAGCATATAGACCAGTTCCCGCGGAGGTATGGTGACGGGCGGGACGCAGACCATGAAGCTGACCTTGTTGATCAGCTTCTCTTCCGCCAGCAGGTAGAACGGACGGGGGCGTTCCGCCTCATTGTCCGTTGTAACCTGTTCCCCGTTGTACCATACGGTGAAAGGACGCTGGTATTCCGCCCCTTCGTGGTACAGGTCCACACCGACACTCGTGCTGTCCTTGATGAAGATGCGGTCCTTGCCGTCCTTGATGTATTTACCGAACCGGTAGTTCAGGAACCACTCGAAATAGATGACCTGTGAGGTCATGCGCGCCTCGATATGCCGTTCCCGTGCAAACGTACGGAACCGTTCGTTCAGGCTTTGCAAGGGATAGAGGCAGCTCTGCACGAAGAGGATGAACCGCCGTCCCGACAGGTAGTGCGGCACGAGCCGGTTCACCGAACGGTCTATGGGCAGCTTATATCTCATGGTTTTCGACTTTGAGCGTGATGGCTTCCCGGAAGGTCGGCAGTTCCGACTCCTCGTCCTTGCGCGAGGACTCTTTCAGGTAGCCCGAGGCGGTGTATGTCATGCGGCCGACACGTTGCAGGGGCTGGATTTGCCCGTCCGTATCGTGGCAAGCAATAAACACGCCCTGCTCGGGGATTGCCGTCTCGTCGATATAGACGTCTGTAACGTGTTCGGCACGGCGTATGGCATCCGTCAGGCGGGAGACATAGACCGCAGCGTCGAAGTCGATGCCCATAATGTAGTCCCGGATACGGGTCTCGATGCTGTCGTACATCTCCGCCTCGGGAACGGCACCATCGTAGAAGACCGTAAGACGCGGCACCAGCACGTCGCCTTTGGTCGAGATGACCTCGATGCGTGTGCCGGCGAATTTCAGCTTGCCGATATAGGCATTGATGGGCACCAGCTCCTCGGCGGGAATAGCTTCCAGATGTCCTTTCGTGCCGGTAGCGATTTTCAGTACCAGCTTGCTGTCGAGGTTGCTGTCGTCCGTGCTCTCCACATAGGAGACCTGCGTAATGATGCGTTTGGTCTCATCGACCTGGGCATACCCGAAAGCCAGTCCGTCCTCGCGGACGGTCAGCTCGTCGCCCTGCTGGTATTGCAGCAGCGCATTGGCGTAGTAGTCCGGCGTGCCGTTGATCCGGTTGTTGATGGCTTCCGAGATATCCACCGCGAAGACATCAAGCAGCGTCTCGAAACTGTAGATGACAGCGGCTACGGTCCATAGGATACCGTTCATGACAGACAGCTTCGAGTCGCTGGCGAACTCCGTCAGTTCCAGCCGCCGGTTGCGTTCCTGCACGGCTTCATTGTATATCTCCTTAATCGTCCGGCTCATTCCACTGTATAGGTTATATCGTCGATAATGAATTTCCACGCGCCACCCTCATTCCAGGCCTCCTCGTGCAGGATGACCCATACGGCTTCCATGCCCGAGGCGATACGGTAGCGCCCCGTTTCGGTATCCCGGTCCGGCTCCCGATAGGTTCCCGTCGGGGCTGTAGGTAAAATGACCGTGCAATTCCGTCGGTCGCCGTAATGTTCCACAAGGGTTGTCAGGTAATGATCTATGACTGTCGGTTTCAGTCGGGCGGCGGAGAGGTCGAGTGTCATCAGTTCCCGGCATTCGGCAAGCGGTGCAAGATCGGCCAACGCGCAATTCGACAGGTTCAGGCTGTAGGTTCCGGAAAGCAGCCGCAGGCTCTCCAAGGAGAGTGTGGCGTGCGTGAGCGTCAGCTCCTCCACCGGCAGTGTCTGCACCAGTACCAACGACCGCGGTTTGAGCCCGCTCCAGTCGATACTCCGGAAGCAGGCATCGGTAAACCAACGGATACGACGCCTGTCCCTGACTTTGTTGTCGAAGGTATGGGTGAGCAGCTGCGGCGTGTCCGCGAGGAGGACGGTCTCGGTGTCGCTGTTGTCGCCCCAGTCGATTTCCAGCTGTCCCGCACCGGAAACGGCACACTGCACGGTGATGATCCCGGCAGCGAGCGTGAGGACGACAGCAAGCGGCAAGGTGAACGTTTTGGGATAGACATGCCGTTCACCGTTAGCGGGGACGATGCCGTGCAACCCGTTATAGGCGACTACATCGGCGCGGATAACGAAATCGTCCGTGTAGACAAGTTCCCGGCCGGCAGTCAATGTCGTGGCGAAGGAGAGATCGGGGTTGTTGATGAGCAAATCCACGACTCCCTCGATGCTGCCGTACAGGTACAGGGCCACATCGTAGATATTCTGTCCGGCTACGACCCTGTACTTACCCATCGTTCTCCTCCTTTTCCTCGGTTTCTAAAAGCAGCTCTCCCGTGGCAGAATCCATATAGGCATTCTTGATGACGACCTTGTCCGACAGGAATTCCGACTGCAGTTTGGCGGCAAGACCGTTGTTTTCCAGACTCGAATGCAGGTAGTCGACGAGGCCGACACCTGTCGTAGAATGTTGGTAGAGATTTCCGGCTGAAGCTTTCAGCAGAAACGTCTCGTTCTGGGCTTTGGCGGCTCCTATTTCGAAGTCGGTCTCTGAGCCGCTGTACACGGCAAGGTAACCGTCCCGTGACAGCAGGTTGTAGACTCCCTTCTCATTGAGGGAGAAAAATGCGGCCAGGGCGATATCGGCCGTGCCGGCTTCCGTCTCCGCCACGACGGGAAACCAATGTTTGCCCGTCGCAGGATTTCTCAGGTACTCCGTGCCGCCCGAACCGCTTTCCATAACCAGACGGACCGTCAGGCGGCGCATGTCGGGCGTATAGGGAATCCTGACATGGAACCCTTTGCCGTCGTTATACGTGTACACGAAGCCGACGGGGACGGTAATCTCTCCGTAGCGGAAGGTGTCGTTGTCCGCACCCGCGACGGCATCGAGCAGGCGGAAGTCGTAGAAACTCTTGCCGGCGATATTGCCGGAAGTCTCCACCTCACCGTATTCGGCGTCCATTGTTATGTCCTGTCTTGCCATGAACGATACTTCAACAAAAAGCCCGACCATACATCAGAGTACGACCGGGCACTCTTTTCAAAAGAGTAGCGGCAGAAAGAAAGGATGGTTTACTTCTCCTGAATGAAATCGTAGATGCGCGACACGGTAGCCCACATATCGTCCGGAAGCTCCTCGTCCGAGATGCGTTCGCAGGCTTTCCGGAGATACTCCATCTCGTCCCCCGAGAACTCCACGGCAAGCGGTTTCTCCTTCTCCACATCCCATTCGATGCGCTTGTCCTCGGCATTCTCGTGAAGACCGATGGCTTTGCGCTCCTCGTCCGGAATGGCGATCTTGCGCAGAATCTCTTTTTTGAGGTTGAAGTCCTTGAAGTTGCCCCGTGCCGGCAAAAAGGACGGCAGGTAAAGGCGGTCTTTGACTGACAGTTCCATATTATTTATGCATTTTGTACGTTACTCTTTTTTATTTCGTCGATCATGGTATCGAAATCATGAAACAGGGGTGCAAGCGGCTCTCCCATAGGAATGTTGCATGAAATAACGCCTTGTTCCATGTAGATGATACCTATCTGCGGAGCGTTCCCCGAGCCATCCGTATCCTTCTTGCGGATGGAGGCGTGGACGCGGGTCAGCGCGTCATTGACGATGGAATATTCCAACTGGTAGTCGGCATTCTCCGTGCTCTCTTCGGCAACCTTGGTTACCGTTACGTTGGTGATGTTCATAATTCGCTTCTGTTTTTATTAAGTGTAGGGATATTCCCAGCAGAAAAGTTTTTAATAAGAGTGATTTAATATCTGGTAATGGAACGAGGGGTAATTGGCGCACAATACCGTAATGGAGTCTCCCTTGGCTAACGTGTAACTGGCAAGATCCCCGTTGTGGTTACGGATATTGGTGAATACAAGGCTATTCCCCCAGTTGTAGTTGTAAATTAGGGTAAATATGCAGGCGAAGTCCGACGGCAGAGTCGAGTAACCGAACATGGTGGCCACGGACGATGCCGACGGCAGGGTCACGCTGTACTTCTGGTTGGCATAAACGAAAAAGATGTTGAACTGCGAGAAATCGATCGTGTAACCGCTGCCTGTGAAATAGACATTCTTGATCTTGTTGCCGATGCAGGCAGGGGCTATAACAGAGGCATTGGACCATATTCCGTAGTTACGGTTACCGTTTTTGACATCGATATAAAGCCCGTAGTTGTTATTAAAGATGCTGTTCACCTTGTTGTTCACAATACGTCCGGTGGCACATGATCCGCCGGCGGATGCCGGTATGGTGTTGCTGCCGAACAGGACATACGAAATGGTGTCCCCCACGCGGAACAGGTCGTCGTAGATGGCAAGGCCGCCGCCTGAGCCGGTTCCTGTCGCCGTCGAGCCGATGCGCCCCTGACCGATGACGAATCCCCCGATGGTGCCGGCATTGGCGTTGATGGTGCCCGTCATCGTGACATTTCCCGAGGCGTCCCATTTGATATTCTGGTTGGCCAGATAACCCGATCCGTCATTGGCAAAGGAGATTTTCCCGCACCCGAACGTGGCGGAACCGTCCGTGTTCAGCGCCCAATAGTTTACTCCGGTGGAAGGGTTGTCGTGGTAAATATATCCTGAAGCCCCCATAACGATGCGGTGCCCCGAGGCCGGAGCCGAAGCGGTCAGGGCGCTTGTTCCGAGAATCCAGCCGCCGATCTTGCCGCTCACGGCCGTGATACCGTTCCTGTCCAGCGTGACCTTTACGCTATTGTTCGCATCCTTGACGGAGATGCTGCCGTTATAGCTGCTCCCTCCGACAGTCAGGGCGGAATCCACGATAATCTGGTTGGCGCGTACGGTTCCCGTGTAAATGCCGTTGGCATCGATGGTGGTCGTGTATTTCTCCGTGGAGGTAAGGTCGAAGACCGTGGCATAGGCCACATACCAGATGACAGGCGTATCGGAAGTCCCCTGCGTGCCGTCCACGTAGAAGAAATGGGTGCTGGAAAAATCGGCGGTGCCGCACACGACCTTGTAGACGTATTCTTTCCAGTCGCCCGTGCCGGCGTTCGACGTAAGCCACCGGTGCGAACCTCCCGTGCCGACGCTGTTCGTCGCCCAACAGAGATTTCTGCCGGCGGGGATCTTGGCGATAATGCGGGCGACGAGCACCTTGCGGTAACCGCATTTCGCCCCGAAATAGAAGCCTCCGTTGCGAGGGCTGGCACTGCCGCTGGTCTGGATTTTCAGGACATACTTGCTGTCATTGGGTGCCGTGGCATCCTGCTGCCGGGTAACGGTCACCATACCGTTCTGGGAGTTGTTGTAAACCACGACACCGTTGTTTCCGTTCCAGAAAGTCGGGTCGCGGTAGAGCATCTTCCCGAACGCCATGGCCGAAGCGAGTTCCTGCGCCGTCGTGATGCCCGTAGTCCACTGGGCGGATACGGATGCGGCAAAGGTAACCGTGCCGGCGGCATTCCATGAGATATTACCCGAGGCTATGTGCCCAGACCCGTCGTTGTTCAGACTCCATTTCGTGGAGTTGGCGATAGATCCGTCGCTGCCCAGCGAGATGTTGTTTTTCCAGATATGGTTGTGGTCGAAGGCCCACCCCGCGATACGGTTGTATACCTCCTTGCTGCCGCTTTTGGTATAGTTCACCGAGAGGCAGAAGTATTCCAGATTGTCCCATGACATCATCTGAAGACCTATGAATCCGGTCTTGACACTGTTGCCGGATGCCGCCACCTGCCCGAGGACGATATGCCCTGCATTGCTGCTCTGATACCACGTAAGGCATATACCCAGCGGCTTGTAGGCTCCCGTGTACCAGTAACCGCTGCCCGTGGAGGCGGAACGGATTTGCAACGGGATGGCACCCACAGCTCCGACGTTCCCTATGGTCATGTTGTCACTGCCGATGGAGAAACCGCCGATCTTGCCCTTCGTGAACGTGCAGCTGAGACCGTTGATGTAATCGGTATTGATAATGGACGACTTGATACCCACGGCATCGAGTTTCGAGGCGCTGATGCTGCCCGCGGCGATACGGTCTGCCGAAAGTGTTCCCGTCTTGATACTGCCGGCATCGATCGCCACGGCGTTGACCTGCGCCGCGGTAAGGGTGCCCGTGTAAATCCCTGTCGAGCCGATATAGGTCAGCGGGTGCGCCGCAAGCGTGCTGTCCGTGCTTTGCGCCAGAGCAATGAACCGATGGCGGCGGATCTCCTCCTCGACGGCAGCCGTGAGGGTGCGCGGCGCGGGGGCATAGGCTTGTGTGGAACCGCTCTGGAAGATAAGGTCGTTGCCGTAAGCGATTTGCGGAGCTGCCGGAATCGGCGAAGGACTATAACTGCTGCTCTCTATCGGCTGGTCGGAGTAGAGGTGGTACACGGCACCCGTATCGCCGCCGCCACGCAGGAAGACGGCGAACATGCAGTAGTTGCCGCACAGCTGCGCCCCGGCGAACATCCGGCAGTAGGTCTCGGAAAGGTCATAGATATCCCATGAATAGGCAATGCCACCCCAACCGCCGAAGTTGGTTTTGATAAGTACGATCAGACCTCCTTTGTGCGTGGATGTGTTCCACGAGACCGGAGCCTGCTCGGCATATCCCCGACGGACGAGAATGGTACGTTTGATGTTCTGGTCGCCACCTTTGAAAACGACTGGATAATAGGTCGCTTCGTCGCCGTTGATGATGAGTTTCTTGTAATATCGATAGCCGAAGTTCGTAACCTTGGCCGCTTCGATGTCGTTCTTCCATTGCAGCGATACGGAAGCCCCGAACGTAACGTTCCCGGCAGTGTCCCATGCAATGTTGCCCGAGGCGATCTGCCCCGAACCGTCGTTGTTCAGTTTCCATTTCGTGGAGTTGATGATCGAGCCGTCGCTGCCCAGCGACACGTTGCCCTTGCGAATGGAAGTCGTGTCGATCGTCCAGCCGGCTATGCTGTTGCTCGAACCCAGCTGTGCCACGCAGTACCCTGCACTGTCCGTGGTATAGAGCCCGAAGTCCGTGTCGCTGTTGTAGTAGAGCTGCACCCGCTGCCCGCTAGCGACACCCGAATTGGCCCCGTACACCGCGATGCGTCTGTTGCCGCTGTCTATCGAGATATGCGTGGCAGTGAGGGCCGAAGCCCCGATCATCCAGCCGCCGATTTTTCCTTTGGTGAAGGTACAGCTCAGGCCGTTGATATAGTCCGTGTTGATGATGGAGGACCTGATGCTGGCGGCATCGAGCTTCGAGGCCGCTATACTGCCTGCCGCTATGCGGTCGGCGGAGATGGTTCCTGCGGTAATCTGCGAGGCGGTGATACTGCCGGTATAGATTCCGTCGGCCGTGATCTTCGTCAGCTTGGGATAGCCGCTGCCGCCCAAAGCCGTGGTGAGGGAGCCGATAGGTGCCGTCCACAAGGCACTGACCGTCGAGGCGAACGTGACGTTGCCCGAAGCGTCCCACGCGATGTTGCCGCCCGCGACCGCTCCGGCTCCCGAGGCATCCAGCCGCCATTTATAGCCCCGGATACCGTTCGAGCCGAGCGTAATGCTACCTGCGGCAGAGGTGCAGCTCCCCACAGTGTTGTTCTTCGTACCCCGGTAAAGGGAGTCGGCATCCACCGTCCAGCCGCCGATTTTCCCTTTTGTAACGTTCAAGGTCAGAGCTTCGATGTTTCCGGCGGTAATCAAGGAGGCTTTCAACGCCGCCGTGTCGATGCGTGCCGCAGCGATAATCCCCGATGTGATCTGGGAAGCACTGATGGAAATCGTCTTAATCGTATCGGCCGAGAGTGTTCCGGTAAAGACGCCGTCCTTGTCGATGTAGGTCGCACCGACCCAGTTCAGACTCACTCCGCTGCCGAACTCGACCTTGCCTGTCGTGGCGTTATACCTGACATACTGGTCGCCATAACCCAACTGGGCGTTACCGCCGTTATCTACATAGAAGGTTTTGTAGCCATCCCTAAATCCATAGATGCCGTTTACCGCCTCTGCGGCGATCGTTCCCGAGGAGGTCTTCGTATTGAGTGTAAACGAGCCTATGGCTATCCCGGAGACGGTGCCGTCGCTGTTTTTCGTGCCCGCAAAGAGTTTGGGGGTGATGACCGTGTTGCCGTTGATGAGCGTCTTACCCGTATTCCACTCCTTGACCCAGTCGAGCATGTCGGCATCGACCCCGTCCTTGCCCGGGATACCCGCCTTGGCTTTCGACCAGACGAACGACAGATGATAGACAATACCGGAAATTGTCACGGGAATATCTATTGTTCCGTGGTCGGCGAGGGTCGTCGTACCGGCGGTGATAACGTAGGTTAAGGTCTTCGTGCCGTTATTGACGGTAACGGATGAGAATCCCGCCGGCTTACCCACCGCACCGATGGTAAAGGCCGTGAGTTCCTCGTCCCCGCACATCACCCGTACGGTCGAGGTGAGAGTGACGGACGAGAGAATCTTCCCCGTGTCATCCGCGGGGAACACGTATTCACCCAAAGACTGGGTTATGGTATACCCGTCCTTCTGGACATAGATGGTCGCCTGTCCCCGGGCGATGAGAATCTTTGCCATGAAACCTTTTTCTGAAAGTATAGTGCGGAATGATTCCGGCAGGTTGCGGATTTTTTTTCGTGTAAATGATATTATTATAAAAAATATTTGTATTTTTGTAATTGGAAATGGTTCCGGGCGGTTCGCCGCCACGGATGAAAAGGGAATCCGGTGAGAATCCGGGACAGTACCCGTTGCTGTAAGTCCCCTCAAGGTTGCCGCAACCTGCCACTGGTGTAATGCTGGGAAGGCGCGACGACTGGGACGAGTCAGAAGACCTGCCATGACCGGAAAAGGATTTACACCCGCGGGAGAAAATCGGGTTGCGATCAGATACGGAATGCCGTAGGAGTCATTCTCATATTTGAAGACAAACATAATCCCGTTCGTGTAAACCTGCGCGAACGGGATTTTTTGTGTTTGTTAAAAATATGTTTTATTAAAAAACAAGTAAGCTATGAAAAGAAACTTACGCTTTCTGGCGGGAGCTTTCCTGTTGACGGCAACCGCCCTGTTCACCGGCTGTAATTCAGACGATGACTTTTTGATGAATCCTCAAACTGATTCAGTAACTCCCGAAACCCGAGCCAACTTTAATGATGATGGCACTACAACCATTACATTCGATGACTTCGATGAAACATTCATGGCGGTTTCGCCTAAAGCAGAGAACTACTACACGCTTTATGGATATACTGCAGAGAACCAAATCAGGGAAATATACGATCCCGATTTTGTGTTTGTCTCCGACATGAATACTGTAACCAATTCTTATGGAGCGTATACTGAATTTTCCAGTGGTGCCATTGCGTTGTCGAAATACAATTATCGTTCTGATTCTGCTGCCGGCAAGACTTCTGGAACTAATTGGTGGTATACTTGGGAGAATCAATGTAGTGTCTATAATACAGCATCCACAGATGGGGCCAATACAGGGGCAGGTCACAGCGGTTCCAATTTTGCTGTTGTATACGGCTACTCTGATTTCGGAAATACGGAGTGGATGGCCAAACCTGAATTCTATTTTGACTCCCCTCGCAAATTCAAGGGTTTATGGTATTGTAACACAGCATATACCTATGGTGTGATTATAAATGGTAATCAGTTCGGAACATCGGGTGTTGCAACACCGTTGAGTAATCTGAAAGATTCTGACGGCAACAATATAGGATATTTCCAAGTCAACATCGAATGTTATGACGTAGATGGAAATTTGATCACCACTGTATCGAAATTGTTGGCCGACTACCGATATGATAAACCAACAGTGTCCCCCGTAACTACATGGACATATTGGGATATTAATGTAGCGGATGTGCAAAGTGTAAAATTCAATTTTGAAGGATCTGATGTCGATCCTATATATGGACTCAATACTCCGGCGTATCTTTGTATAGACGACGTTACAATAGAATAACAATTTAATATAGTTTGGCATAGAACTGATTTCAGTTCTATGCCTTTTTTATTATGAAGGCTTTCATATTTAGTATTCTTGTACTTTTGTTTTTTATTACAAGCTGTAATAAGAACGATGTAATTACTGAAGCAATAAAACAAGCTCCTATAATTGAACTCGATAGTGAGACTGGCATTTACACTATCAAAGTTGGGCGTGAACTGACAATTGCCCCGACATATAAATATGCGAATAATGCACTTTATGCATGGACAGTAGATGGAAAACTTCTTTCATCTGAATCAATATTGAAGTATACATGGAATCAGGAACAACATCTATATATCAAATTGCGAGTTGATACACCAGAGGGTTATGCGGAAGAAGAGTTAAAAGTAGAAGTATTGGAGTTAACTCCACCTACAATTTCAATCATAATCCCCTCTAAAGGATTAAAAGTGCCTCAAAACACGGATTATATTTTATCTCCAGATATTCAACATGACGATCTTGAAAATTTTAGAATTGAATGGGTACGCGATGGAGAAATCGTCGGAACAGAAAAAGCATATACGTTTCACGAAAAAGAACTCGGTACATATTCGATAACAATCCGGGCATCCAATATAGACGGAGAAACAATCCGTGATTTCGACGTAGAAGTTGTGGAAACAATGCCTTATTCCGTACGGTTTCCGACACCATCCTATACACAAACTTCTACGGATCGTTATACTTTTGCAGGGCGTCCTGTATATTTGCGGCCTTTGCTGGAATATTTCGATTATCCACAGTATCAATGGCAGGTCAATGGAAAAATTATGGAAGCCGCTACCGACAGGGTTTTTAAATTCACGCCGACGACTCCTGGAGAATATTTCGTTGCTGTTACTGTTACAGAAAAAATGCCCAACACACAGCCACTTTCACGTAACATAACACGTAGTAATACTTCAATTACAACGACAGTTAAGGTTATTTGTGAAGAAAAAACGGAACAAGAACGCTATCGGCAAGCGACAGCGACAAGTTCAGGTATTTGGGATAAGGTTTATGAATTCATTCCTGCTCCCGGACAGTTTATTAATGAGTTATCCCAAAATACCGGATTTATAGGAAATGAAACGACGCCCCAACAAGCCATAGAGTATGCAACGAAACGATTGAACAAAAAAGCGCATGTTTCACTGGGATCTTTCGGTGGTTATATCATCATCGGTTTTGACCATAGTATTGCTCCGAGTGGCCGAGAATACGATTTTGCAATACAAGGAAATGCTTTTAACAGTTCGAGCGGTGGCTCAAATGAGCCGGGCATTGTTTGGGTAATGCAAGATATAAATGGCAATGGCCAGCCAGACGATGAATGGTATGAATTAAAAGGATCTGAAACCGGCATCGATGGTACAATACAAGACTACGAAGTAACTTACTATAGACCTGCACCCAGAGCACATACTCCGTGGGTAGATAGTGAAGGTAATTCAGGTTCTGTCGATATGAATGCATACCATGGCCAAGAATATTATTATCCCAATTGGATTAAAGAAGATAGCTATACATTATATGGGACGCGTCTGACTCCTCGCAACAATCAAGATCCCGTTACAGGATATTGGGCGAATAACGCTTATGAGTGGGGGTATGTGGATAATATGGGTTCAGATAATCTGGTAGGAGGAAATGTCATTGATGGTAGCGGTCAGCGCAACGGATTCAAAATAGCCAATGCAATATATCATGACGGGACTCCAGTAAAATTGCAATATATAGACTTTATCAAAGTTCAGTGTGGAGTATTATCGAAAAGTGGTTGGCTTGGAGAGATATCCACAGAAGTATTTTCATTTGAAGACTTATCAATAACTAATAATCAATAATATGAGACAGTTTTGGCTTTTACTATTCATTGCCCCATTTCTTTTTTTATCATGTTCAGAAGATAATCAGACTCCAGAAAGTCCTGCTGATGCCGATGACAATTTTATCACATCAGTCGTGATGACTGTGGCAAGTCAATCCTATACAGCGGAAATAATTGACAATATAATTACCATAACAGTTCCATATACTGTTTCGTTAAATAATGCTCAAGTCGAATTCAAATACACATCCTCGGCAACAATTATTCCCGATCCGGCAAGCATTACTGACTGGGATACGGAACGAACGTTTCGTGTAACCTCTTACAATGGAGAAGCGAATGATTATACATATAAAGTCATTAAAGACGAGATTCGCTATGAAGGGGATGTGGAATTGAAGACAACAGCGGATGTTACGGCTTTCATTGATACGGACGTAACGGTTATCAAAGGTGATTTGATTATCGGGTCGGATGCTGAGGATGCAGAAGAATTGTCGGATATCGCCGCATTAAAAATATTGAAGGAAGTCGAAGGAAACATCATCATTCGGAAAAGTTATGTTGGACAAGATCTTACGGGACTTGATAATATCACTTCAATTGGAGGTTTGCAAATAGGAACTGAAACTGCCTTTGCGACCAACAGTAAATTGCAGATGGTCAGTATGAGATCTTTGCAGCATATTACTGGCGACATCGTTGTCTGCAACAATCAAGTAGCATATGTGCAATTCGACAACCTTGAAACGATTGATGGAAATATAATATTCAGGACTTCATCTCTACAAAGTTTTGAATTCCCTAAATTAACCACTGTCGTAAAGGATTTTGATCTCCAGTGTCTGACAAGTGACGGAGAACCAGGAGGAGAAATCACATCTTTGAGAATTCCTGAATTGACAAAAGTAAACGGTCGCTTAGGGGTTAATAATTTAGGCAAAATGATTTCTTTGGAATTTCCGAAATTACAAGAAGTTGGAAGTGTGGATTTTGCTTCTATACCGATTCCGTTGGAGACCCTTTCATTGCCGGAATTATCGGTAGTAAACGGCGACCTTAATCTCGTTTCCAGTTATATTGCGTCCGATGCTTTTACATCTACGGGAAATAATAAATTACAAGAAATAGATGGACTGTCTAACTTGTCGATTGTTAAAGGCACATTGACAATATCTAAATTCCAAGTCTTGAAAAAATTGCCGGATTGGAGTAAATTAGAACAACTCGGAGGACTGACCTTGCTGCGTTTATTGGAGTGTTCTGATCGAATTTTAGATTTGAGCAAAGTAAATTTTGTACCTTTTGAGGATAACGAACCTTTAATTTCTATTACAGACGGGACTATATTCTCAAAAATTATCACAAAAGAGGATATGTCGCAAGTTAGCATGTTTCTAGCTCCGAGCGGTATTACCGGTTCAAGTGTTGGAATAGATCCAGAATTGAATTTTAAGAGTATTAAGAATTTTAAGTATTCTAGCAATATGACAACAGATCCTGTATTCCAATTTGAACGAGTTTACGGGAATATGGAAATTATAAGAGGTTCAAAAAAAGGCGTTTCAGCCCCTAACTTGGTAAGTGTAGATGGATATTTAAGCATCGAAACTACAATGGCAAACAATATCTCGTTCCCGAAATTGGAAATTGTCGGAGGTCAGTTATGTATTATCGGTAATCTGAACGCTGTTTCTAACTATGATTATGATTTTACGAATTTAAAGTCAGTCGGTTGTTCAAGCAATCCTCAATATATCAAAGAAGGGGTGATTAATAATATTTTATATGGTTCTTTAGATTTTATGGCATCAAATAAAGATTTTACATTTCCGTCATTGGAACATGTCGGGGGTGTTGGTATGACTGTTCGTACCGTAAAAACTATTTCATGCCCCAAATTGCAGGCCATTGATGGAACACTTTGTGCTGCAAATGCAGCATCGCTTACGACTTTCAATATGCCAACTTTAACAAAACTCTCAGGAGTTCGATTTATCCGGTTGACACGGTTTGTTGATTATACGTTCTTCAAATCTTTTGTAGAAGAAGAGCAAATCAAGAAAGAAGACTGGCTTGTAACCAATTGCGGTTATAACCCCACCTACGAGGATATGCAAGCCGGTCGCTATACCCAGCAGTAACACCCATTATTTTACAAGGGAACAGGGTACTGGCCAAAAGACCGGTACTCTTTCCCGTTTATAACAAGCCAATGAAACATCTGATACGACATATCATTCTTCTATGCGGGTTGCCGCTGTTGCTGGCGGGCTGCATGGAGTGGGACTACGGAGATGCGGTGGAAGATTTCAACGCTACCGGAGCCGGGTTGTTCATCACCAACGAGGGCAACTTCCAGTACGGCAATGCCACGTTGTCGTACTACGACCCCGAAACCCAACAGGTGCAGAATGAAGTGTTCTTCCGTGCCAACGGCATGAAGCTGGGCGACGTGGCGCAATCGATGTGCATCCACGACAATAAGGGCTGGGTCGTGGTGAACAATTCCCACGTGATTTTCGCCATCGACCTCAATACGTTCAAAGAGGTGGGCCGTATCACGAACCTGACTTCGCCGCGCTATATCCATTTCCTCAGCGACGAGAAAGCCTATGTCACCCAATTGTGGGACAACCGCATCTTCATCATCAACCCCAAGAAATATGAAATCACCGGTTACATCCAGGTGCCGGACATGACGATGGAAAGCGGCTCCACGGAGCAGATGGTGCAGTATGGCAAATATGTCTATTGCAACTGCTGGTCGTACCAAAACCGCATCATCAAGATCGATACCGAAACGGATCAGGTGGTAGAAGAACTGAAAGTCGGCATCCAGCCCACCTCGCTGGTAATGGACAAGAACCACAAGATGTGGACGATCACCGACGGTGGGTACGAGGGTTCGCCCTACGGCTACGAAGCCCCGTCTCTCTACCGCATCGATGCCGAGACGTTCACCGTAGAGAAGCAGTTCAAGTTCAAGATGGGCGACTGGCCTTCGGAGGTGCAGCTCAACGGTACGGGCGACAAGCTCTACTGGATCAACAAGGACATATGGTCGATGGACGTGGATGCGGAACGTGTTCCCGTGCGCCCGTTCCTCGAATACAGCGGTACGATTTATTACGGCCTGACCGTCGACCCCGTGCGTGGCGATGTCTACGTGGCCGATGCCATCGACTACCAGCAGCAGGGCATTGTCTACCGCTACTCGTCCGAAGGTGAACTGATCGATGAATTCTATGTCGGGATAATCCCCGGCGCATTTTGTTGGAAGTGATGGGCAGGATACGACACCTATACCATCTCATCTTCGTTACCAAAGGACGCAAGATGACGATTCCGACAACGGGAAAAGGATTGATGCTCGAGCGGATGACACGGATTTTTACAGGGAAAGGTTGCCGCGTACATGCCGCCAATGCCTTTCTCAACCACGTGCATGTACTTGTCGAGATTCCGAATTCCGGGGATTTCAGCAAGATCGTGAACAAGGTGAAAGGCGCCACGGGAACGGTATACCAGAAAACCCCGGAATATGCCGACTTCTCCGGTTGGGCTGCCGGATTCGACTCGTTCAGCGTGTCGTTCAGCGACCTTCACCGGCTCAGACGGCACATCGAGGAGCAGCATACAATCCATCAGGAGATCTCGTTCGAGGAAGAATACGGACAACTGCTTGAAGAGAATGGGTTCGACCCGCATCAAACGTCCGTGCCGGCATCCTCCACGGTACATTTTTCCGCGAATACCCACCCTAAAAACGGAATCAAATGATTTATACGAAATACATACTTTTCTCGCTACTGCTCGTCTGTCCGTCCGTATTGTCCGCGCAGGGAATCACACGACGCATCCACCAGATAGACGAGGTCACGGTGTGGGGCAAACGCCCGATGAAAGAAATCGGCGTGCAGAAGACGAAGTTCGACTCGCTCGCACTGAAAGAGAACATTGCCTTATCGATGGCCGACATTCTGACGTTCAATTCGTCCGTGTTCGTCAAGAGTTACGGACGCGCCACGCTCTCCACCGTTGCTTTCCGCGGCACGTCGCCCAGCCACACGCAGGTGACGTGGAACGGCATGCGCATCAACAATCCCATGCTGGGTATGACCGACTTTTCCACCATACCGTCCTACTTCATAGATCAGGCCTCGCTGCTTCATGGCACGTCGTCGGTGAATGAAACGGGCGGCGGACTCGGCGGACTTGTCAAACTCGGTACTACGCCGCAGGTCGGCGAGGGCTTCCATGCCCAATACGTGCAGGGCATCGGGTCGTTCCGCACGTTCGACGAGTTCGCCCGCTTCACCTACGGCAGCGACCGATGGCAGGTCTCGACCCGCGCGGTCTATTCGTCGTCGCCCAACGATTACAAGTACACCAACCACGACAAGAAGATAAATATCTACGACGAGGAGAAGAACATCATCGGACAGTATCATCCCAAGGAACGCAACCGATCGGGTTCGTTCAAGGACCTGCACCTGTTGCAGGAGGTATATTACAACACCCTGAAAGGCGACCGTTTCGGGTTGAACGCATGGTATATCAACTCCAACCGGGAACTGCCGATGCTCACGACCGATTACGGCGATGAGACCGCCTTCGAGAACCGCCAGCGGGAGCAGACGTTTCGTGGTGTCCTGTCATGGGACCATATCAAAGAGAAATGGAAAGTCGGCGTGAAAGGCGGTTATATCCATACGTGGATGGCCTACGACTACCGTCGTGAGGTGGCGCCGGACAACTGGGCCTCCATGACCCGTTCGCGGAGCAAGATAAACACGTTCTACGGACAGGCGGAAGCGGAATACTCGCCCGGCAGGAAATGGTTCTTCACCTCGAACGTATCCGTGTACCAGCATCTCGTGCGCAGCGAAGACAAGAACATCATCCTTCAGGATGGCAACAAAGCCGTCGTCGGATATGACAAGGGGCGTGTCGAGCTCTCCGGTTCTGTATCGGCCAAATGGCAGCCTGTCGAGCCGTTGGGCTTGTCGCTGGTCTTGCGCGAGGAGATGTCGGGCGACAAATGGGCTCCGCTCATCCCGGCATTCTTCATCGACGGACTGATTTCGCGCAAAGGGAACGTGATGGTGAAAGCCTCCGTATCGCGCAACTATCGTTTTCCGACTTTGAACGACCTCTACTTTCTGCCGGGCGGCAACCCCGACCTTAAAAACGAACACGGCTTCAGCTATGACGCCGGAGTGAGTTTCGATGTCGGCAAAAAGGGGGTATATAAACTGGGCGGCAGCGCAAGCTGGTTCGACTCCTACATCGACGACTGGATCATCTGGCTGCCGACGACCAAGGGGTTCTTCTCGCCGCGCAACGTGAAGAAAGTCCATGCCTACGGTGTCGAAGTGAAGGCCAACCTTGCCGTGCAGCCGGCAAAGGACTGGCTGATAGACCTGAACGGTTCCTATTCGTGGACCCCCTCCATCAACGAGGGCGAAAAGATGTCGCCCGCCGACCAGTCGGTGGGAAAACAACTGCCTTACGTGCCGGAGCACTCCGCCTCGCTGACAGGACGGCTGTCATGGCGGACGTGGGCGTTCCTCTACAAGTGGGCTTACTACTCGGAACGTTTCACCATGTCGAGCAACGATTACACGCTGACAGGCCACCTGCCCCGGTATTTCATGAGCAATATCTCACTGGAGAAAATGCTGTCGTTCAAACCGCTGGATGTACAGTTGAAACTTGCCGTCAATAACCTGTTCAACGAGGACTATCTCTCGGTGCTGTCGCGTCCTATGCCCGGCATCAACTTCGAGTTCTTCATCGGCATCACCCCGAAATTCGGGAAAAGCAGAAAATAATGTAAACGTAAATAAGGTAATGATATGAAAGTATTAAAGAATTTGAGCCTGATGGTGCTGCTTGCGCTGGCATTTGCAGGCTGTCGTGGCAAGAGTTCCCAACTTGCCGATTTCAACAAACAGCTTTACGCTCCCGAATATGCCTCGGGATTCAAGATTGAAAGAGCAGACGGCAGACAGAGCGTGCTGGTTTCCGTCATGAATCCGTGGCAGGGCGCGGATAGCGTCACCACCCGGTTGTTCATCTCCCGTAACGGGGAACCCGTTCCCGAGGGTTTCGACGGGCAGGTCCTCGAAGGGGATGCGCAGCGCATCGTGGCGATGTCCTCGACCCATATCGCCATGCTCGACGCCATCGGCGAGACGGCACGTGTGGTCGGCGTTTCGGGACTCGACTATATCTCCAATCCCGACATTCAGGCACGCCGCGACAGCATCGGCGACGTGGGTTACGAGGGAAATATCAATTATGAACTTCTGTTGTCGCTCGACCCTGACCTTGTGCTGCTTTTCGGCGTGAACGGGGCCAGTGCGATGGAGAGCAAACTCAAGGAGCTCGGCATCCCGTTCATGTATGTCGGCGATTATCTCGAAGAATCTCCGCTGGGCAAAGCCGAATGGCTGGTGGCGCTTTCGGAGGTCGTCGGGAAACGCGCGAAGGGCGAAAAGGTATTCGCGGATATTCCGATCCGATACAATGCGCTGAAACAGAAAGTGTCCGGTGCCGTTCTCGATGCCCCGTCGGTCATGCTCAATACGCCCTACGGCGATTCGTGGTTCATGCCCTCGACGGAAAACTATGCCGTGCGGCTGATTACCGACGCCGGAGGCGACTACATCTACAAGAAGAACACGGGCAACTCTTCGACGCCTATCGACTTGGAGGAGGCATACCTGCTCGCTTCGGAGGCCGATATGTGGCTGAACGTCGGCATGGCGAACACACTCGACGAACTGAAAGCCGCCTGCCCGAAGTTCGCCGATACCCGCTGCGTCCGAAACGGCTATGTCTATAACAACAACGCCCGCACCAATGCCGCCGGAGGCAACGACTACTACGAATCGGCCGTCGTGAATCCCGACCTTCTTCTGCGCGACCTCGTGAAGATATTCCACCCCGAGTTGGTCGAAGAAGATTTCGTATACTACAAACAACTGAAATAGATGCGTTCACGCCCCGTCATCCTGTTCACCGCGTTGTCCGTGCTTACGGTCGGCCTCTTCCTGTTGGATTTGGCTGTGGGCGCGGTTCGCATTCCCGTCGGCGACGTATGGGCGGCCCTGACGGGCGGCGACTGCCCGCGGACTACGGCGAAAATCGTACTGAACATACGGCTGATAAAGGCGGTTGTGGCTCTGCTGGCCGGGGCGGCGCTATCGGTCAGCGGCTTGCAGATGCAGACATTGTTCCGCAATCCGCTGGCCGGCCCCTACGTGCTGGGCATCAGCTCGGGTGCAAGCCTCGGCGTGGCGCTCGTGGTGCTGGCAGGCGTCGGCTCGTCGATAGGCATCGCCGGAGCGGCTTGGCTGGGTGCGGCCGTCGTGCTGCTCGTAATCGCTGCCGTCGGACACCGCATAAAGGACATTATGGTGATATTGATTTTGGGTATGATGTTCTCGTCAGGCGTGAGCGCTGTCGTGCAGATATTGCAATATCTGAGCAAAGAGGAGGCGTTAAAGGCGTTCGTCATCTGGACGATGGGGTCGCTCGGCGACGTGACGGTGCCGCAGCTCGCCATCCTCCTTCCGTCGGTCATCGTCGGGTTGCTGCTGGCCGTATGGACGATCAAACCGCTCAACCTCCTGCTCTTCGGCGAGGAATATGCCGTAACGATGGGACTGAATATCCGCCGTTCGCGCGGTCTGCTGTTTCTCTCGACGACGCTGCTGGCCGGCACGGTAACGGCTTTCTGCGGCCCGATCGGCTTCATCGGTCTTGCCATGCCTCACGTCGCGCGGATGCTCTTCCGCGAGGCCGACCACCGCGTGCTCCTGCCGGGAACCCTTCTCTCGGGGGCGGCGGTATTGCTTCTTTGCGATATCGTTTCCAAAATGTTCACTTTGCCCGTAAATGCCATTACCGCACTGCTGGGAATCCCGATAGTCGTATGGGTGGTTTTACGCAATAAATCGATGACGGTATGATAGAACTGTGCGATTTTTCCATAGGCTACGCAGAGAAGAGGCTTCTCGATAAGGTCGATGCCTCTTTCAAAAGAGGACAGCTGACTGCCCTTATTGGCAGGAACGGCACGGGGAAATCTACACTTCTCCGTGCCATAGCCGGACTGAATCATAATTATTGCGGTAAAATCCTGCTCGACGGACATTGTATCGCAAACATGAGAACTCCGGAGAAGGCAAGGCAACTGGCATTTGTCACGACCGAGCGCACACGCATCGCCAACCTGCGGTGCGAGGATGTCGTGGCTATCGGCCGCGCCCCTTACACCAACTGGATCGGCCGCATGCAGCCTCAAGATAGGGAAATCGTCATGCGGTCGCTCTCTTCGGTCGGAATGGAGGCGTATGCCGGCCGCACGATGGATAAGATGTCGGACGGTGAATGCCAGCGCATTATGATAGCCCGTGCTCTGGCTCAGGAAACGCCCGTCATCCTGTTGGACGAGCCGACCTCGTTTCTTGACATGCCCAACCGTTACGAATTGTGTTCCCTGCTCGCACGGTTAGCGCATGCTGAGGGCAAATGCATTCTGTTCTCCACTCACGAACTGGATATAGCCCTCTCGCTGAGTGACAGAATAGCCCTTATCGATACGCCCGTCCTTCACTGTCTGCCGACCTCCGAAATGATCCGCAGCGGGCATATCGAGCGGCTGTTCAACAATGCCGCCGTACAATTCGACCCCGTGAGCGGGATCGTGAAATCCATGCCAAGAGACTGACTTTCCTGTCGGGAAACACGTCAGACGCAATGAGGGTGTCCCAAAAAGTATTTGGCACCCTCGTATTCGTTGTAAGACATGTCGTTTATTTCGATACCTCGCACATCAGCACGCCTTTCCCCGTCACATCGGCTTTCGAGACCGTGATGGATTTTCCCGTGTAGGTCTTCACGACGGAAGTCCCGGCAGAGTTCCACAGTTTCCATGTATAGGTATAAGCTGTCCCGCCCGTGTCGATTTCCTCACCGCCCCTGTATAACACGGCTTTGGCATCCACGTCATTGCCGTTGTTCTTGATGGTGAACCCCTTCTGGCTGACCAGATCAACCGTGATGGGGTCGGACATATCCGTGAAGGAGATGATGTCGCAGACGACCTTGTTCGCCGAGGCGTTGCCCGCCGAGGTGTCCGTATCCTTGATGGCGCACTTGAAGGTCTCGAAGTTGAGAACGGCATCTGCCGTAATCGTGATTTCGTTTGTCGTCCAGCCTGCCGTCACGCCCCGAGGATTGGTCGAGGTAAGGCATGCCCAGCCGGCACCCAGCATGGAGTTGTAGTAGGGACACGAAACGGCGGCTCCCGATGCGGCTGCGGCACTCAGTGCGGAGGTCAGCGTCACGACCTTCGTGGAGGCGTTGACTGCCGAAATGGTGTACTGTGCCGATCCTATGGTTATCCTGCCTCCCGCCTCCATGTTCATTACCGAAGCGACCGTTATGGTCGTGGCTCCGGCTGCCGCGGCAGCTGTCAGTGTCGTGCCCGCGAATACCGCCGAATCCTTGATGCCCCACGCGTAGGTGACGTTCGTCGTGTCGATAGAGGCTCCGCGCCACAGGTCGCAATGCGCCCTGAGCGTCGCCACCTCGTCGTTCTTGAATACGATGCCGTCGGGTGCATACGCCACGGCGGCGATCATCGCTCCGGCGTTCAGGTGCTGCGTGAACTGAATCTCCGCCCGGAACGGAATCTCCAGCCCGTTGGCGTCGATGTAAACCGCCTCGAAAGTATAACGCACTTGCGGAGCGGAAACGGTCATGTGGTTGGCTTTGACGGTAAGGGCATACTTGGCCGATGCCGCGCCGATGGTGCAGCTGTCCTGTCCGGAGACGATCGCCGTACCGTTCTTGTACCACTTGGCCGAGCCGCTCTTCACGCCTGCCGTAAGCGTCGCGGCATTGCCTACCGAGGTGATCTGGTCGGTCGCCGCCTGACCGCTGACGAAGAGCGAAGGGGTAAGTACCAGATAGGGAGAAGCCGCCCACGAAGGGGCATAGGCATTGTTGTCTCTGTTGTACACCTGTGTCAGGGGCTGCGAGGAGCCGATGAATGCCTGCAACGATACCGCGTCGTTCTGGTCGATGATGGTGACCTGCCCGCGGGCTACTTTTACTGCCATAATAGATTATCGGTTATTTGTTATTTCCACTTCGCAATCGAAAACGGCCTTGCGCCACACGTCCCCGCCGGTTATCTCTATCTCCCTGCCGTAACGCGGTGCGGCGTTCCATATCCTGTCACTCTCCGTATCGCGGCTCGTCCGTATCCAGCGGAAATTGCCGTCGGGAATGAGCGATGTAATCTCTTCACCGCCCCTGTACACCCTGGCACGGAGTACCGTCGAGACGATTCCGTTGCGGAATGTCGTGCCGTTTTCAGACTCCACATAAACAGTATAGGAGGGAGATCCGTCGTAAAGTTTGAAAAAGGTATGGGTCGCACTGATTTTTTCATTACGGTATGTTGCCGTGTAGCGGAGGGTCAGCACGTCGCGCCCTTCCCAGCCATGAAACGGGGGTGTCATTTCAAATACGGCGGCATTGCATCCGGCATCTTTCCATATGCCGTCAACGGCAAGGTATTCCCACTGCCGACTTTCCGGCTCGAAATTGTATTCGGTCGCCACAAGCGGGATATTCTCCGGCTCGCATGCGCCTGAAAGCTCGTCCTTGAAATGGAACGCCGTGCCGCCTGTCAGGGAGACGGAACGGGGCTTGAGCAGTTCCTGCGCCTCCTCATCGAGGTCTTCCCAGCGGATGGTCACATCGCGCAGTTCGATGGTATCCTTGCCCCACTTGAACCGTCCCGAGGCGAAATGGCCCGTCCCGTCCGGATGGATGACGAAAGAACCGTCCCGTGAAACGATCGAGCCGTCTTCGTTCAGCCGCAACAGGGGATTCTGTATGGTACCCCCGATACCTCCCTTATTGAACCAGGCACCGTAATCGTCCGTGTAGGACAAGGCTTCATCGGTCGCCTGATAGGGGGTCACGTTCCTTCCGGCCTCCAATTGAGGGGCGGACAACGACAGGGGGACGGAAGCGGCAATGCCGAGACACATGACGGGGGAATCTGACCCGCGTATGAGGAACGGGACATTATAACGGACCCATCCTTTACCGGCAGCCACCGTCCGATCACCGACAAGATGTTCATCCTGATAGAACCGGATGGCTGCCGTATCTTCCGCTTTTATCCAGACTGAGAAACAATAACAGACTCCTGTATGAGCCTCCCGCCAGGCGGCACTTTGCGCACCAAGAAGACTGTCTCCGGCTATCCGTACACACCGCCCGAGTCCGGCGGGAGATGTTTCATCCAGCTCTTCCGAATGGCTGAACCGGCAGGACAGGCTGTCGGGTATGACATTCTTGTGGATTTTGCCCACATAAAACGTGCTTGAAAAACCGTTCTCGTCTCCCGCGGTAAGCGTGCCGGCTATATTGACATTGCGTGTGGCATAGAGATTCTGGAAATAGGCCCCGTAACCATCCAACATGCCGAAGACCGGATCGATGATGCCGCTGACCTTTCCCACACGGGCCTTGCTCGCCTCGCTGAAAGCGGATACGGAGGCAAGACGAACAATGTTCAGGTCGGCGACCTCGCACCAGTCCCCCTCGGAGGCCAGGCTTGATGTCAGGTCAAGAAACAGGCTCCGGCTGTACTGTGCCGGGTAATCCACGGTGATGACCCATAACTTGTACTTCCATTCCCGGCCGATGGAGATTTCATCTTCCGCATCCGTCTTTTCACGGTTCGTATAGCCGAATCGGATCGGTACGGAACCTGATGTTTTGGAAGACCTGACCTTGAACGATACCAGCAGGCGCTCCGGGTATCCGACCGGTTCTTCCAATGTCAGCATCAGCCCGAAGGAAGCGTTTCCTGCCGGTTCCGCGTTGCGGATAATGCGGACAATGCGTGTCGCTTCCGAATCGGCATCCAGATATTCCGTTTGCAGCATGCTGCCATAAACGGCGTACCTGGACTTGTCCGGCACTCCCGCCATGCCTCCGTCCATGACGGGATAGCACAGGGAGCGTTCGGTCGCCATGCCGTCGATGACATCCATATAGGGTGAATCGCTGTCAGAAGCCGTCAGGTACAAGGCGCCGCTACGTGCCGTATCGAACAGGTTGGTAATCCGCACGAAGTCCAGCAGTTCACCGCCCTGCGGTTCGTCCCCGTCCAGCAATGCCCCGATGAAATAAGGGGCGTCCTTGTCTCCGACAAGCTCCGTTCCGGTTTCTGTCACGCACATCAGCGAATAGACGGTACGCTCCCGTTCGGCATATTGCCTGCGGATGATATCCCCGGCTTGCAGTCCCTGTGTCTTCTGCGAGTCGGGGGCAATACGGATCTTGTATGTCGGATAACGGAATACGGACATGGATTATGACAGTTTTTCCACGGTGTCTCCCGAACAGCTGTCGCTGATCCAGAAGGAACCGTTGGTTACCGAAGTCTTTTCGACCTCGAACTCATAGGCGCGGAACTTACGGCGGGCCACCACCTCGTCGAATGTGGCGGAGACGCCTCCTGTCGTCCGGTTCCGGCGGACAGCCCATCCGCTTCCGGAAAGGCCCGGGGAAAAGAACTCCGAAGAGAGCGACCCGGTAAAGACGCTGTTTCCGTAATGCCGGATACCGTCCTCCACCGCTTGCAGGCGTAACGCCTCTGTCAAGTATAGGATTCTGTCAGTAATCCGGGTGGGCGACGCATGGATTCCGATATGCCCGGCTGCTTCCAACGGAACAGCGACCGTAACGAAATCGGCATCGGTGCGGATATGGAACGATTCGCTGTGACGGTTCTGCGGGGCATAACAGCTCACGGACGGACGGTGTGAAAAATCCGTGCTGTGAGGGATAGCCGTCCTTACGTCCTCTTCCTCGTAGATTACCTCGGAAGAAAGCGATACGCGCTCCCTGTCGCCTGTGAACATAAATCCCTCTGCTGTGCCCATCCGCAAGCGCTTGTGGATAACGATACCTTCATCGGAAGTGTCTACCCGGTATGAGGAGAGCAGGTCGGCGCCGTAGTTGTGGCGGACAGTCAGCGAGCCCGGAAAACAAGCCTTTCCGTAAGGGGAAAGCATCAGACACTCGCCGTCCACGTCCGATATGCCGGAGAACAGGCGTATCTTCGGGGTATGGTCGCCGCCTAAAAGAAGGTCACCGCCGATACTCCCGAACTGTATCTTGTCCTTGTCGGTACAGAGCAGTACGGGAACATCTCCGATCCGGATGCCGAATCCGTCCAGGAACGAGAGGAACCCGCCGAGCGCGACATCCTCTTCCGAAAACGAAAGCAGACATTTCCCTTTGTCGCCCAGTTCCACGCCTTGCAAGGCTTTCAGTCCGCCATCCATGACCGTACTCCCTCGCACCGTCAGATTCCGTCTCACCATGCCGTCCCGCATCGTCCAATCCACCGTGTCCGTATTGGCGTTGCCACGATGATAGACATCCTGCCCGCCCACGGCCAGCCGTGTCGGGGAGATGGATATTCCTGTATCCTCGTCCCCGATAATCCATGCCCCTTTGGAATGTACCGTCGCATCCAGAAAGTCTATATGGGAAGCGTTGATTGTAGCGGTGGCCTTGTCCGCGTCGTAACGGAGCAACTGCCTGCCGCCGATATGCAGGCTGTCGCCCCCGACTTTCAGGTTGCCGGTAATCCTGATACCGTACTCGATGGCAGTTACCACACCTTCCGGATCGGTAATGTCCTGCGAATAGGTTTCCAGGATACGGGTGTTTCCAATGCCGGCTTCGAAACCGTAATTGGCACTGAGCTTGCCGGTCATGTCACCGCCCGATTTCTTCAGGTAATCCAACAGCAAGCCACCGCTTCCGGAACCGCCTTCTCCCGTAACGGCTCCGGCAATGGCGGATGCAAAACCGTAAGCGGTATTCTTCAGTCTCAGGCTGGTCTCGTCGCCTTCCTCGATGCCGTAAGGATGCTCGTCGTCCTTTTTCTGCTGGGCATTGAAAAAGTTATGGTACAGCTGTGCATAGATGGAATAGCACAGGCTCTCCTTGTCGAGGGTTTCTATATCGGGATGCAGTTGTACGCTCATTTGGTATAGCTGGTCTTGGAAAGAAATTTCTGGATACGTGATGTCAGCGAGATGAAGTTCGGCATATTGATCGGCGACATCGTGCCCATCAGTGTGGGAGTCATGATTTTCGAACATTCCGTCAGGAAGTCGAGCATCAGCCGGGCAAGCTCATTACCCAGAACCAGCGGCTCGGTGGCATTCTCGTCACCGAGCGTCACCTTGTTGTCGGCAACGGCAACGGTCGTGGAATTGACCTTTTGTACCACTTTATCTGCTGTCTGTCTGACTTCAGACTTGTCCACCGTATGCGTGATGCTTTCCGCATCGATAACGGTTGTCGCTTCCTTGTCCTTGTCATTCCTGACGGTTGTTGTGACGGCAGTCGGCGTATAGTGGGTGGAGGTCTCGTTACCGGTGGTTTCCAGTTCGTCGTAGTCCGGGGAAGAGTCGTTTTCCGGATCCAGTTCCTCCATTTCGGTCACGCCGATGACGGTTTCCGTGCGGGCATTGAGCCGCAGGATATCCACATGGGAGAAGTTAACCACATAGGCATAACGGGTGGCGGCATCCATGAAGATGGTCACGTCGGAAAAAAGTGCGGGGACGATCAGGAAGCCGCCTTCGCTGTTGGTGGCGGCCGAGAGCAACACGCCTTTATGGATAACAGGTTCGGCGGAGGCCGTCTCGTCCGGGTACTCGCCGACATCAATGGTACCGCCGTAGTCGGAAAACTCCTCGTCCGAGGGGTTGTCGTGTATCTTGGCTACATAGCCGTGTATCATGCGGGCCGTACCGATACCGGACATGCCTCCGGGAGCCAGATTGATACGCTCCATACTCCGTCCCAAGGCTATCTTGCGGATAGCCTCACGGATAAGCAACTGGTTGGATTTGTCTGAAGACATGAGTTTTTTGAAAGAATAGGAGGAGCATAGTTTATTGGTTGCCAATTATTTTGTACTTTTGCAAAGACAATGATATTACTTATGAAACAAGAAATTTTAGAATCCTATATTACATATATATTTGATTTCTTTCAAAAATCAAGATGCTTTAAAGCCGGGCAAGGTAACATGCTCAGAAATTTTAGATTTGCAGCTGAAAAGCAATTTACTCGTAATCAATTGGGTATATTGTATTTCCTGGTAAATACCCTCATTGATAATGGCTATCTCTACTTAAAAGATAGAGATTTTATAGCTCTTACGGAGAATGGTGCCGATGTTATAAATGGGGGAGAGTGTGTTATTCCTAAAATTTCCCTTGAGCGGACAATTTATGAAAAAGAGACCAGTAGATCAGATATATATGAACAGCTTTGGAATATTATCGGATCGAACAAAGAAAATGATTATGCGCCGCTGTATGTAGATGGACCATTGTTTTATAATACAATCAGGCCATATTTAACAACATTGTCGTTACCTCATACATATGGGGAATATATGGCAGAATTGCGGGAAAAGGAAGAATTTACATCAAGAATTAAATGGTATAGGACTTTATTTTTAGCTCTTGATGAGAATGATGTACAAAAATTCCTCAAAGATTTGTCTATCAAAATAAACAGGCTGCTGCTAATGAATACTCCAAAAGATGCGATACAAGAAGCTTTGAATCCTTGGGCAGATGTAGACATTCCTACAATCGATAATACGCCTCTGCCTGAAATTCTCAATAAAGTGGCGGAAGAACCAATTGTGAATAAAAACAAGCCGTTTGTGTTGATTTCGTATGCGTGGGAGGTAGAAGACAATGTCTTTATGAATTGGATTCAAACTTTCGCCAAAGATTTGCGAAGACGAGGGATTGATGCTCAAATAGACCAGTATCAACCTCATGGAACTGACTTGCCTAAATTTATGCTTGAAAGCATCCGTAAGGCAACTAAAGTTCTGTGCATTCTGACTCCAAAGTATAAAGAGAAAGCTGAATCCGGTAAAGGAGGTGCCGCTTATGAAGGGGGTATAATATCACATGAAATATATAACAATCAGGGAACCACTAAATTTATACCGGTTGTACGCAAAGGGTCTTTTGAAACTTCGACACCGGATTTCATTAGTGGAAGAAAAGGTTTTGATTGCTCTACTGACGATAAATACAATAGCGAACTTCCGAATATTATCAAGGTAATAAACGAAGAACCATTGATAGAAATTCCTCCTGTTGAATAACGGTAAATCTTATTTCCTAATTTTATACGGAATACTCAGTTGTTGCCTGTATCCACCCACCCCGAAAGTAGTCGTTACCTCTTCCACGAGGTATACGCCGTTCTTGGAAGGATTACGGTAGTCGATCAGTTCCACCTGTACGGCAGGAGACAGTCCGAAATCCCCGAATACTGTCACATTGCCGGTGATTCCGTTCAGATTGTAATTCCGAAAGTATTCCGTCGTCTCTTCTACAAGCCGGTCGGAATTGATTCCGACATGAGGTGACATATATGGTACGATGGTATATGTGGATAAATCCACCTTGGTCCTGGTCTTCGCTCCTGATGCCGTCGTGTTGCCCGTTACTTTGTGCGTCTTTTTTGAAATCTGCGTGGCATTGACCGTCTGAAACTCCTTGCTGCCCGGCGTCGCCGGGTCGTATTCAGGATTCATGCGTACTGTCACCTCAAAGAATTTTTCATCCGTCCCGAGTGCCTTGCCCGTCACCGCCAAAAACTTCGGATCGGTCTTGACCACTTTCAGGTTGCTCTGCGCCACATGCTCGTTGAAGTATATCCTGTACGGTCCTGTCGATTCATCCTCCGGGAATACCGGCTGAGCCTTGCTGGACGAATAAGGACGCCCGACGGCAATGGACGGTATGGCCCCGTCATCATCGGCATCGTATTTTAAAAAACAGTAGACCTTGTACTTCGACCATTCGGAAAGGATATCCGCTACCGTGAAGTTGTCCGTGACCTTTACCTTGCCGATATGTATCTCAAACCGCTTCGTATCCGAGTGTATCCTGAAGCCGGTATCTTTCAGGATATTATACTTGCCTTCCAGCACCTCGTTCACCGTCGTCCCTTTCGCCGGGGTCTCGAAATGAGGTGCCTGTTTCAGTTTGAGTTTGTAGGCCATATTCTCACACTGGATTTCCAGCGTGCTGTCCGAATTGTATCCGGTAATGTATCCGTCGAACATATTTTTCAGCACGCCGTTGTAGCCCAGCTTGATATTGATGCGCTGTCCGACCTTGAATGTCGTCTCGTCAACCAGACGCTGCGCGCTGCGTTTCTCGATGATGACACCGTCCTGCATCACCTCCGTCGTTATCCTCGACACGTCCTTGCCCTCCAATGTCACGTTCCCGATAATCGTGGAGCGGCATACCGACCCTTTCGGGAATATCACTTTGGCCGTTCCGATCAGCTTCTTGTAACTCTCGTTGATTTCGAGCGACTGGACTTCCGTAATCTCCACGCCGTTCTGTATCCTCATCGGATTGGATGGGTCGGCATCCCCGATGGTGATGCGACAGCAGAGGATATCCATTGCAGCTATACCCATAAACGTGTCAGTTTAAGCAACGAGGCGGGGTCGATGACCTCCGTACCGAATTTAACATACTTGATCCACTTGTTCGTGTGCTTGATGGCCGTGTCCACCTTTTCCTGTTCCGCCAGTTTCAGTTCCACGGCTTCCGATGGCTCCACGGCGACACAGTTCAGCGAATACGGCTGCACGTTCCGGCAATCCGTAGGCTGTAAGGTATAGCCCTGTATAATCAACCGTGAAATGTTGAACTGGCGCAATACCGTGTTGTCGCAATCGATGACACCCTTGTATTGTACCAGCCTGATAAACTTGGACACTTCCGCCTCGGGATACACGTCCGGGTATTTGGAGGTGATCTTGCCGTTGATGGTAATCTCGAGGTCACCCCCGGATATATATTCCTTGCGGGTATAGTCCCGCCCCTGTACCCGGGTCAGCAGGATATTGTTCCGGCTGCTGACCTGTACCTGCGGTCCCAGGTCCACGAATGTCACCAGTCCATACCGGCTGTTCGGCAAAACCTTGCACTCGCTGTTGTCATAATACTTCCCCTCCTCTGATATGGACAGTTCCAGAAAATCCGCCACTGTCCGGCCGACGATGGAATCGATATGGTTTTTCTTCTGCGCCACCGCCTGCTGTTCCCTGATGAGCTGGTAGTACTGTCCGGTCTTGTTCGCAAGGCTGGACTGCGACTGTGTCTGAAGATATTTGTCCCGCACCTGCTGTTCCCAGTATTTGAGGTATCGGGGATAGGAACGTAGCAACCCGTAAGCCGTCTGCGAGGCAACCTGTATGGCTGCCCGTTTGAGCAGGTCATGGTGCCTGGAGAAGTAATGTACCTGCCCGTCCTGCAATTCGGCAAGCCCCATGCCCAACGCCAGACGCGTGGCGTTGCTGATGTATCCGCCAAGCGAACCGTGGTTGAGTATGCCTCCGCTCAACAAAGTCGAGGCCGCGATTTGTATCAGTCTTCCCATAATCCTTTCATTTTATGCGTTCCAGGAGGCATCGAAGTCATGCACGACATCGATGAGCGCCTGTGCCAGTTGTTCTTTCAGGTTCTGTATCTCTTCCGTCTGCCCCTCCTTCGACTTCATCAGGTCGATGGTCCTGACACTGAGCAGGCTCTCTATGTTCACGATGACCTGTTTAGGTGCCGCCGAGGACAACCGCCCCGTGCCGGAATAGTTGCCGCCGGCCCCTCCGTCATCCAGATGCGTGTTGGTAATCGGGTTGACAGCAAACGGACGTGTATCGTTGGAATCCGGTTCGTTGCCGTACTGGTCGGGAGTGAAGCCCGCCACGCGGAGGATGTTCTCGGCTGCCTCCGCCGAACCTCCGAAAGTCTGCCGGAGCGATGAAAAGAACTTCACGAGTGTCGTATGTGCCAGCTTGCGATGCGCGATGTTGTCTATACGCTGCGCATCGGTGGCGTTCTGCCCCAGTGCCCGCTGTTTCCATAGCCCGTTTTCGTCCTGCTCGAATCCCCAGGCCCTGAACTGGTCAAAGTCGAACCCTCCCTTACGCATCAGCTCATGCGCATTGGCGGCACTCGATATGGCATTCCGATAAGCGGTGGCGGCACGCACAATCTCCGGAACGGTCTGCGTGTTCATGTACCGGGCATAGTCGTATGTGCGGGCGGCAACCGCTTCCGACCTGTCCCCGATATCATTCACATAGACGGCCTTGCCATCCTGCATACGCCACAAAGACTTGTCGAGATCCTTCTCCTGTTGCCCGAAACGCTCCTTTACCGTCTTGAGGAAAGCGTCCACTTCCAATACCGTACCCATCTTCCCGAACTCGGCGTACGCGGCATCGATACGTGTCTGGCTGTCGCGTTTGGCAAGGGTGACAAGCGCATCCCTTATGTCATCCTGACGGGCTTTGTCCATGTTATACACATGGTCTCGCGATACCATCCCCTCAGATGAAGCGATGGCAAATTCCCCCAAGAACCCGGCCCACCAGTTGGATGTGAAGGCTCCGATTTTATGTCCCGAAGCCTCTTCGATACTTTTGCCGGCAACGACCTCGTCCACGGCACGCTTTGTCTTGACAGCCATGTTATAGGTCTCGCTCAGGGAGGAGTAAAGTGCCTCTATGGACGGATAACGGTACTTGCGGTTCGATTCGATCTCTTCCAGTACGGCATCCTTCGCCTCCTTTATCTTCCAGGTCTTGTAAGCCACCCATCCCAAAGTCCCGACCAATGCGGCTATACCTGCCGTGGCGGCAACCGCGCCTGTACTGATGGCACTCAACGAGGCGGCAGCACCGGTCAGTCCGCTGCCGGTAGCCACCTGTGTGGCAAACAGCGACTGCAGGACTCCTTTGGCTCCGATGACACCGCCCCCGGCCATCAAGGCGCGGTTCATCGCTCCCCGTCCCGCCACGCCTGCGGACTGCATGGCCGACACGATGGCCCGCTTCTGGGCAAACGAAACCTTACCGATACCACCCGCCCCCAGCAGCCCCTGCACGGCACTGATTGATGTCGTGGCCGCAGACTGTTTGCCGATAAACCCCATGGCGATGCCGATATTCGTCAGGGCTCCCGCCACCTTGAACAGCCGGGTCGCAACAACGCCTGTAAAGACAAGCGGTTCTATCCAATGGAAATTGCGGGTCACCCATGCGCCGATATTGCCGATCACGGTGAAGATGTCCAACAAGGCATTCCCGATGGACACCAGGCCACGGGTAAATTCCGGAGCCTTGAACTTTGCCAGAAAAGTGCGGAGCACAGTGCGGATAGAGGGTTCCAACACCTCGTATGCCTGCATGAACCCTTCGGTCAGCTGGGAGGTCACCTGCGCCCACAATCCCTTGGTCGTATTCTGCTTTACCAATGCCAGTTCTGAGGAAACGCCCTGGGACCCCCGGTTATATGAAGTCAGTTCTCGTAGTTTGTCGTAGTTCTTCAGGAACATCATCGCCGCGTTACCGCCAATTTTCCCGAAGATTGCCTGGACATCCGCCATCGACGCGCCCTTCTTGTTCAATTCCTCGAAAATGTCCGCTATAGGACGGAGTTTCTCGACCTGCACCCCCTCGATGTCGCGCATTTCCGTGAACCGGATGCCCAGGCGGTCCAGAACTTCCTGTGCCTCCTTGGTAGGTTTGGCAAAACGTGTGGAAAGAGCACGCAACGAGGTTCCCGCCAGCGTTCCCTTCAGACCCATATTGCCCAAAAGACCGATGGCGGCACTGCTTTCCGTGAAGTCCACGCCCGCCATACGCAGGTAACCGGCAGCCATCTTGTATGACTCCGCCATCTCCACGATATTCACATTCGAGCGGGAAATGGTGGAGGAGATAATGTCCGCCACGCTGTCCATGCTGTCGTTATGGATATCATAACCGGCCATGATGTTCGTGGCCAGGTCGGCGATATACGACACGTCGTTGTCACCGATAAGTGCCAGGTTCGTGATCGGGCGGATGGACTTGTTGATTGTCTCGATATTCATGCCCGCCATCGACAGGTATTTGACGGCACCGGCAATCTCCACGGCTGTGTATTTCGTGTCGATGCCGATTTTACGGACATGACGGGCCATACTGTCAAAACGGGTCTCGAATGTCTTGAGGTCGCTGTCCGCCACACGGAGGATGGAATGTGCCGATTCCATGATGTTGGAATAGTCGATGGCCTTCGTCAGTTCCGAACGGATCAGGCTGTAACCCATATAGGCATTGAGCATCGAAGCGAACGGGAGGTTCCTGAGTGACGGCGCTTTCGAATACTGGATACGGTTGATGGCGGCACGGCGTTTACTGCGGTAGAGCGTACCGGCTGCAGTATGTTCCCGCTGCATGAGCCTGACGGACTGCATCGCATTGCGCTGTTCCTGCCGTCTTGCAGCCTGCTCGGCCTTTATACGTTCCGTTTCTGCCTTACGGCGTGCCTGTTCTGCCTGCCGGCGTATTTTCTCCGCAGCACGGGCGGCATTCTTGCACTCCCGTTCTTTAGCCCGCGCTTCATCGGCACGCCGCTTTTCCGCCGCGGCGGTTTCTGCCAGAGCCGCCTTACGGCGCTGGTCTGCGGTAAAGAGCTCCTCCGCGTGGACCAGTTTCTGGCGATGCAGCTGCTGTCCTGCATAAAGCCGTTCCATCAGTTTTTGCCGGGCCTTTTCGGGCATTACGAAGGCCTGCGGAGCATATGGCACCGGAACGGAAGGTGTGAGTCCTTCGGATGGTATGCCTCCCTGCATGTTGAAAGAAATGACAGAAGCACTTTTGATACGACCCAATAGGGAAAGTATCTGCTGCAACCTGTTTTCCGCCGTCCCGGTCTTGATTTGCAGTTCCCGGTCACGTTCCATGGAAACCAGGGCGGAGTTGATTTTCCCGATGGCTTTGGTAATGCGTTTCTGCGCGTCTGCCATCGTGCCAACGGACGAGGCGGCATTCTTTTCGATCTCCGCTTTGCGTATCTCGGCAGCCTTTTTCTCGTAAAGGCTTTTGGCGTTGGCCTTGATTTTCTTGCTGTCCAAAGCCTGACCGGCATTGATGGTCAGGCTGATGCCTTTGGAAAGCGTGGAAATATCCGTGAGTAACCCCTTGATACGTTCCAGCTTCTCTTCGCTTTTTTTCGTATCGATGGTCAGGCGGTAATCGAAATTACGTTTCTTGCCGTTCTTGGTGCGGAACACGCGGTCTATCTCGTCCATCATATTCTTGATGTTCGTGACGGCCGGAGTCAGGGACGCTTTCGCCTGTACCAGCTTGCCTACCGCCTCACCGAAGGCGATAACCTGCTTGGTGCCCTGAGAGGCATCCACGTTGATGGAGTAGTTGACCTGATAGTTCTGTTCCTGAGCCATGGTAATGGGTACTGCGTTAAAAGAATAGTCTTTCCGCAAGGGCGGAGATTATGAAACGAAGGCCGCCGCAAACCGGAAGCTTACGGCGGCAGGTCAAGGAGTCCTCTCCGGCAATGACATCGGAACGGGCATACGGCTGATGAGCATCTGCTCGTGCAGCCACAACGCCTCTTCGGAAAGCATCGCGAACTCCTCGTCGGAAATCGTGTCGAGGTTGACGCCGGGAAAGTAGTGGCGGACATAGATCATCCGCTGGCGGATGCGCTGCTCGTCGGTCACTACCCACCGGCTTATAAGTTTACCAGGACACTCTGGCGGGTGGTGATCAGCTCGGAAAGCTGTCCCATCAGACCGAACAGGAAGAGCGACTCGTCGTCCACGAGTTCCTTATCTCCGTCCACGAAGCAGTCGCGGGCCAACGTGCGCATGGCGATTACCTCGTCCTTTTTGGAAGCGGCCATGAATTTGCTGAACTGCGGAAAGCTCGGTTCGGACATGTAGGCCACATAAATCTCTTTCTCGCCGTTTGCGGTGTCTCCGAAAACGACCATCGGACAAATCTTGCGGAGTTTCTTCTCCTCTTTCAGTTTGAGGGCTTTTTCCTTGATCTTGATCTCCTGTTCCAATGAAAGCATTTTTTCGTCCATATCGAATTTGTTTTGATTCACCGAAAGAGTAGGACAAAGAATCGTGGAAAGGTTGAAGACACGGTTCTTATTCACTTGTAATCCATATGTTATACAAAAAACTTCTTTGCTCCTGATATTCCCAGATCAGTCTTTAAAGGAAATTTCGCTGAATATATTTCATATATTTCTTTGATATATAGTATATAATCGTTAATTTTGCATATTCTCAAACATAAATGATTATGTGCAAAATAGATGATTTTATAGATGTGACAAGCCGGTACATCGCTGAATTGCTTGATTTGAGGGCGGACATCAGGCCGGTCGAAAAGGATGTCTTGCATACATTCCCAGCCAATATTACTGCCGGTTATACATTTTGTACGGCTAACTTGTTGGGGCATGACGTAGTTCTTCTGTATAGTGCAGACAGTTCTGCATATACTCCGGGGCAGATGCGGAAACAAAAAGAACTGGTTGAGCGAAAAGCCCAATGCCCGGTAATATTTGTATTGCGTACAGTGGCGGCCTATAATGTACGGCGTCTTGTCAGACATCGTGTAAATTTCATCATACCGCAAAAGCAAATGTTCATACCGGATTTGTTGATAGATTTGAAACCGCATAAAAATAATATCGGGGGAGGTGAAGAAACGCAGATTCCTGCAATTGCCCAATGCATAATCCTTTATCATCTTGAAGTAAAGTCTCTCGAAGGGAAAGGAACTTATGATATTGCAGATCTTTTCAACGTGTCGTATGCCAATGTAAACCGGGCGGTCAGATGGCTGAAAGATAAAGAAGTTATCGCTTTATCCGGCGGCAAGACAAAGAGTATGATATTTCAGTTCAAAAAGCGTGAATTATGGGACAGGATGTTGCCGTTCCTGGCAAACCCCATCGAGCGGATTGTATATACCGATAGTCTGCCTGATGAAGTATTTTGTATTAGTGGAGTAAATGCCTTGTCGGAATATTCAATGCTGAACAAGGAAAAAAATGACACTTATGCCATTGCAAAAGAAGAAGCTCGACGGTTGCAAATCCGGACAGACAAGGAATATGGCGAGACCCGCATAGAGATATGGCGTTACAATCCATGTTTTTTCTCAAAAAACGGCATTGTAGACAAATTGTCTTTATTTCTGGCCATGAAGGATATGGATGATGAACGCATTCAAATAGAATTGGAAACTATGATAAATAATATGATATGGTAAGAGGAATTGATAAATTCAGGGAGTTTTTCACCGGATATGAAGGAAACTATGTCATCATAGGTGGTACTGCCTGTGAAATGTATGAAGAAATATATGCACAAACTCCAAGGGCGACCAAGGACATAGACATTATACTGATTGTGGAGGCGCTGTCTTCGGATTTTGCTGCAAAATTCTGGGAGTTTGTAAAAACCGCAGGGTACAGACAAAGGAATAAGGGAACCGGGAACGGGGAATGCAGGCATGAATATTACAGGTTCAAGGAACCGGGAAATCCGGATTTCCCGTATCAGATAGAACTCTTTTCACGAAATATCGGGGTTGTCAAATTCCCGGACGATGCCCACATTACCCCCATTCCGGTTGATGATGACCTGTCAAGTCTGTCAGCCATTTTGATGGATGATGACTATTATAATTATACCATTGAACACAGCACGTTGGAGGAGGGCGTACATATTGCGAACATTGAAAGTCTTATCTGTCTGAAATGCAGGGCCTATTTAGAAATGACCGAGCGGAAAAGCAATGGAGAACAAGTGGACAGCAAACATATCGTCAAGCACAAGAAAGATGTATTCCGGCTGGTTGCCATGCTTGCTCCTGCCGACACCTACGAAGTTCCTGATTCGCTTAAACAAGATGTTGACAGGTTTTGCCTGGCTGTCAAAGAAGAAGTGCCAAACTCTGATTTTTTCAAATCGGCAGGACTTAAAAGCATTTCCGGAGAACAGTTATTGGAACAACTTGAAGCCAATTTCATAACACAACAATGAGAATCCAATACGCATCCGACCTGCATCTCGAGTTTCGGGAGAACAGCAGTTTTTTGAAGCACAACCCGCTGGCTGTTGCCGGAGAAGTGCTTGTCCTTGCCGGAGATATAGGATATATCGGAGATGAGAACTACTCCAGACATCCGTTCTGGGACTGGGCTTCCGGAAATTACAGCCGGGTCATCGTGGTTCCCGGAAACCACGAGTTTTACAAGATGTTCGACATAGACAAGCTGTATAACGGCTGGTCGCTCAAAATCAGGGAAAACATCACCTGCCACTATAATGCCGTTATCCCATTGGGTAACGATATAGAATTGATCGCTACCACACTGTGGTCACATATCCTGTTGCAGGATGCCTATGAAACTGAGGCAGCCATCACAGATTTCCGCAGGATGCGTTACGGCAGCGAACCGCTGGACTGGACAAGGTTCAATGACGAACATTCGCGCTGTTTCCGTTTTCTGGAACAGAGCGTAAAACAAAGTACTGCCAGACATCTCATTGTCGCCACTCATCATGTACCGTCATTCGAACTGATGGCGCCGGAGTTCAAGGGCAGTCCGCTCAATGGGGCATTTACCGTGGAGCTTGGCGGTTTCATTGCAGACAGTCCGATTGAATACTGGATATATGGCCACTCGCACCGCAATATCAATAAGGTCATCGGAAACACCCGGTGCATATGCAACCAGTTGGGCTATGTGTTCAGTAACGAGCATACGTCATTCGATAAGGAAGCGCATATTTCGATTTAAGTCTGCCATACATAAATCCCGTCTGTCAGCCAAGGTCAATATCCGGCAAACAGACGGGTTATTATGTAACAAATTTATGGTTGACTATTGAAGTCGTGGCTTCACCAACTTCCCGTCGATACCGCATGTTTCCAGAACCGCGGTATTTTCTTTGTTGAAGGCGATCAGGCATGACGGCGCTCCGGCCGTACCACCCTGTTCCCCCGTAACATGGTAAAAACTGAGCCGTCCCTTGATAAAGAGTATTGAATCGGCGTTTGGGAATATCAGTTCGTGGAACAGGCGCGTGTCCGTGCGGGCAAAAGTGAGCGCGACGGCATTCCTGTGTTCGACACACCTGCGGATAAACCGGACAATCAGTGCAGTGTCATAGGGAGGATTGCAGAACACACGTCCGAACCAGGGTTGTTGCAGGCCGTCATCCTCAATGGTATAGTGATGTCGCGCCGTATCCCATGGGCGGTTTACGGGCGAACACGGATCCAAATCGAACGGCCCCAGCCTCCGAAGCAGGCAGGGAGGCGTGAGCCATTCGTTCTTTCCGGTAGAAGATTTCCCCTCGAAAGTTACATCCATGACAGCTTAGATTGTATCACCCGAGCCGATTTGGATATCGAACGGGTTGAGATCGAATTCATGGGTGATATTGGTATCATCCTGCTGTGACTCGAGACAATCCTCCGTGAAGATGCAACCTTTGAGCGTTACGGTCGTCGTTGTCCAGTCCTCGCCGGCCATCGGGTTGGCAAAGCTGATAATCAGGTCGAACTCGCCGATTTCGAGCAGCGAGCCGTACACCGAACGCAACAGCTGTTGCGTGGCATAGTCCATCGTGATGCTCGCCGTATAGGTAATGTTCCCGAACCCCCTCGACACCGGCCGTCCTCCCATGCCGTAGTTACTTTCGACCTTGCGCTTCTTCGACCATTTGATGGCCGACACGCCTTCAAGGGTCGTGGAACCTTCATCGATTCCCAGGGCGGTCGATGACAGGGTTATCATCGACCACGAGTATGCTACATTGTTGATTATTGCCATATGCTATGTCTTATTTGCGGTTAATGACAGTCCTTCCTCTACATAAATCTTCACGGCCACGCCCACCGGGACAAGGACATAGGAGATGCGCAGCGTGTCGTCCACCAACACGTTCTGGTTCGGGTCGATAGTGACGGCGTATCCTGAAATTTCCTGCGCCGCCTGCATCTTGGCCAGTATATCCCCGATGAGTGTCTTGAAAGCTGTAATCTTCGACGGGGCGAGGAACCCGGTTGAAGGATTGACCATCAGCGGTGAGTTCACATACGGCAGCAGGGCTGCACGCACGGCACGGCGGCTCTTGTTGATGGTGCGGTTCCGGGCAATGGTACGGAAATCCCCATGTGAGCATGTCTGGTCTTTCGAGATGTAGATCCCGTTCTCGCGGCCGGCATACTTGATGGGAAAAATATACCCCTTATCGTCGAGTTCGTCCAGCAGTGACGGGGAGAGTGACTCGTACCGGTTCAGGCTGAGGAAGTTCTCCTCTGCCTCGTCGAGGTTGATGTCCCCGAACCCCAACTCTATTTCCTGGAAATCGTCCGCGAAGAGATTGAACTGCTTGACCCATGCGATGGATTCGTGCACGTTGGCCTTTGCTATGGCTCCCATAACCGCTCCCAAAAATCCCACGGGCGTATGGTTCCTGTTGCACATCTGCATCGTGGAGATCTTTTCGTGATGCGCCTGGCCGAATATACAGCTGATACGGCTTGATTCACAGATGCATGAAGGTATTTTATTCAGGTCAATCTGACGCCCCTCAGTCGTATCCGCCCCCGTATTGGAAGGATTGGCGGAAAGGATGAGCGAGAGCGGCTGGTTCTGCTCCGCAAGCCCCACGGCCACGTCGTTGAGCCCCTTTACCAGATTGAGGTTGTATTGTTCCGATGCGCCGTTCGCTTTCCACAGCGGCTGTTCCGTCCATATGCCTATCTGGTTGATCATACCCCCGGCAGCACGCTGCATGATTTCCAGCGCATCCCAGTTCGCCGAACAGTCCGCGAGCATCACGTAGAGTTTTCCTGAACCGCCCGGATTGCCGGACATGCGGAAAAATTCACGGATATGGTATGCCGGGATGCCGTGCAGGAAATTGACATTCATCTCCTCCTCGTCGGTTGCCTCCACACGTTCGATGATACCGAAGTCGTTCACGGCGGACTTGAACGAGGTGATGTAGCAGACATCGCCAGGCTTGAGCCTGGTCTCATTGGTTTTACCATACCCCTCCGTGAAAAGCGTCGGCTGGAGGGACACGTCGAACAGCAGTCCCGTCACCTTCTCGCCCGACGAGCCGGTATCGTAAGGAATATTGCCGTCCACATCCTTGATAAATACATTACCGAGTGCCATTATGATTTCTTTTTAAGTTCGTTGTAGAAAGGATTCCTGTAGAGTACGGCCTTGCCCCTGATGGCGGCCGCCGTGTCCGGCGCATAGGTTCCTCCGTGCGTGTCGATGTACAGCGACGGATATGCCGGGAACTTTTTCAACAGGGACAGGATGTGAGGCTCTGTCGTCTCCTCCGACCCTGCATTCCCTTTCCCCGCGGTCTTGGCCGGCAGCCTGTCTTCAGTCTCGCCGCCTGTCCCGAGGTTTTCCGATGCCGTTTCCGGAACGGGCACCGCCTGAGCCTCCGGTGCAGGAATATTATTGTTGTCTGTCTGCGGAGTTTCCTCCGTGTTGATTTTCTTTGCCATAACAGTAGAATGAAAATGGGGAACGGGGCCTTGCCTCCGCTCCCCGGGTGGATATTGAGAATGAAGAAAGGTGTGTTATTCGCTCTTCTTGTAGGCGGTATGGACCACGATCTCCGCCGGGCGGACGATGTTCACGTCCATTTTCATGCGCATCTGGAAAAAGAACAGCTCGGAGTTGGCCTGCAGACGGTCGATTTTCAGGATGTCCGTGTCGTTCGCGTAATCCACCCCCATCCACAGGTTGGAGTCCATGCCGGTGGAGAACTCGCCGAGCACCATCGTGTGTTCGGGGATTCCCACGACCGGGACGATGCGCTTGCCCTTGAAGCGATAGCGGTTGACCTCGGTATTCTCGGAATACTTGACCTGCTTGTCCGAGATATATTGGTCATACGCGTCCCAGGCGTCCCATCCGACCACAAAGGTCAGAGATGTCTTCTTTCGGATCTGCTTCGGACATTTCCTCCACATCGCATAGAGCGCCGCCTCCACCGCGGCCCCGTCCGTCAGCTCGGTCGTTCCCGAAATGATGCACTGCCCTCCGGCAACCACCTCGGCATCGGAGGAGTTCACATTGTCGAGGATCCGTTTGATGACCCCGTCAAAATATTTCTCCTTGTTGGCTCCGATTTTCGTGCAGCCTTCCGGTGCGGTAATCTTGGCCACCGTCTCTCCTCCGCGGGCGGAAGTCCAGATGGCGTTTCCGATATACTCGTTTTTCTTGTCCATAAGGAGACGGAGCATCGTCGCCTGGATTTTCGGGTCGAGCTCGCGGAACACGAGATTGCCTTCCGGCTGCGCGAAACGCCAGTACTTCTCGTAGTCCCTCGGGTTAAACTCGAGATAGACCATAAAATCGGACGGCTCAAGATGGCGTTCGGTGAACTGGTACTCGTTCGTGCCGTCATCGCCCTTGGCTCCGTGGATGGGTTGTGGGGTCGGCACGTTGTCCTGGATAATGTTGCCCAGCTTGATGGCAGGAAGCGTATAGCGGTGCTGGATGCCCGTCTTGATATGAATCAGTCCCTCGCGGACTGTATCATTGCCCTGCACGGTATAGGTCAGCAAGTCCTCAAGTACTTCGCCGCTATACCCGTTTTGAAGAAAGTTTACTGTATCAGCCATTGTCGTTTTAAGTTTTCCGTTGAAGAATGAAACTCGGCCGACTGGCGGATACCTGCTGTTTCCGCGCGAGACACTGCGGTCTCCGGCATGTCAGTTAAAATCGGGCGGACGCCCGCGGATAGTCTGTCAGAGCTTTCGGAACTTGAAATCCGCACCGACCACTTCCGCCACCTTCTCGGCCATCAGCTGTTCGGCGGTCTTTGTCGCTTCCGCCGTGGCCTGGATGTTGGCAGGGTCATCGGCGATTTCCTTCGAGATTTTCTCCCGCGCGGGAATGGAAGCCAGCGTGCTTTCCGCCAACTCGAAGTTGGAACCGGCCATCTCCACCCACTGCGTTTTCGCCTCACGGTCAATCTTGCCTTCTGCAATGGCATTCTCCACCAATGTCTCGATACGGGAAGCCTGCTCGTCCTTCTCTTTCTGCTCGTAGGCGGAAAGGCGTGCCGTCGCTGCGGCCAGGTCTGTCTGCAAGTTCCGGATGGAGGCGTCTTTTCCGGCGATGACGGTCTGCGCGTCGCTCAGTGATTTCTGTATTTCTCTGTATTTGGGTTCCATCGCGGCCAGTTCAGAGATACGTGCCATCACGTCCTTGACCTCACCGTCCTTCATGCCCAGCGAGGCTGCAATCGCCCCGTACTCAAAGCCTTGTGTCTTGTTTTCGTTTGCCATATCGTTTTCCGTTTCTGTAAGAGTAGGTTCAATGCCTTTGAAAGGTTTATTTCCCGCGCTGACACGGCTCATCAGTTCCTGGATGGCGGCCGTATCGGTCAATCCTTCTATCTCGTCATGCACTTTACGGCAAAGCTGCTTCGAGGTATGGATGACATGCTCCGCAGGTATGATGCCGGCCTTGACGGCAGCCTGTGCGTCGAAATAGGTCCCGTCCTTTCCTGCCTGTCCGTCCATGATGGCCCGCACATGCTCCGCTTTCAGGCCGAACCGTTTCCGGTAAATCGTCTCGATCTGTTTGGTAAAAGCCGTTACCATGTCCGACGGTTCCCCTCCGTCATCGTCCGGCAACATCGGGTTATGAATCATCAGTATGGCATAATCACGCATGAGAGAACGCTTGCCCGCCGCCCAGATGATGGAGGCCATCGATGCCGCGACCCCTTCGATGATACATTCCGTATCCACCGTGGCATTGGCGATGGTGGAATAGGTGGACATGCCGTAAAGGACACTGCCGCCCTCCGAGTTGATCAACACGCGGATACAGGAGGGACGGATGATATTTTCCAAAAAGTCGAACTCGTCATTGAAACGTGAGGTCGTCTCTTCCGTCACGCGACCGAAGAAACGGATAACAGCCGGCTGGCCTGCCTTCGCCTCTCCGACGACATATTGAAGTGTGTTCATATCCATATGCAAGGGTTATTTGAACAAGAGTAGGCGGTGGAAAAAGAAAAGGTTTTGCACTGCTATTTATGGAAGTGGAAATATGAGAATCCATCCATTTATGGAAATGCGATTATCTTTACAGTATAATAGATTGTTCAAATTACAGACCGGTTGCAACTATTTGTATCAAGACCGGCATGCTGAACATTCTAAATTCAGCAAGTACAGAAAATGTATCATGAGTCTTGTATTATCTGCTGATTCATGTCTGTTTATACGCAGTGCGGATAAATCTCCTGCATGGATTTCAATTTTCCGATCCGGTATCCGAAAAACCAGATACTTCGTCATGTTCCGGACGCGGATGGAAGCCGTGTCCGCCGCTGTCATGTTGCGGCGCATCGCTGTGTTGGGTGAACGGGGGCATGACCACATACCTTTTTACCCAGTCCCTGTATTTCCACGCGGAAGATTCCCTGAACCATACCTCGTAGTCTATCCAGTACGCCTGCAACATATTGGTTGAAAGCGGCATGTCGAAATAGGTCAGGTTGCACCGCTCGCTCAGCGCCGGCTCATGGTTCTTGGCATCCTGTATGGCTACATTGAGCCGCTGGAAGACCAGAAACGCCTCGCATTCCTTGTCTTCGTCCGCATTGTTGAGCGTATTCAGGATAAACCGCACGCGCATGGTGGCGCGTCCCTCACCGATACGCTGTTGCTGTACCAGGTACCTCACGTTGATAAAGTGGATGAACACGGCAGGGAACACAGTCTCATACTCCGTGTTATCGTCACGGACAATGCGGGCGAACTGGCCGTTGTCGATAGCGACGGTTTTGAACAGGGGCGGCGACAACGGGTCGTCCGGATTCTCCCGCAGGGTCAGGACAGCCCGCTTAACGGCCCGGTATATCTCCACGAAAGGGTTCGCGGAAACTTCTTCAGGCAGGCTCTCCGCCGGTGCCGACGGTTGTGCGGGCTGTGGTGCTGGGTGTTTGTCTTTTATCATAACGGCTGGTGTGGAAATCCTTTAAAAATCATATCTATGAAATGGGCGGCGATATAGTCGTCCGTCTTCGGTGAGAATCCGATGAACTGCCGGTGTACGGGACGGCGCGTGGAATACTGGTTTACCGTGTACAGCCCGAACTTCGGATCGGTATTGTGTATGGCGGCATAATGCCCGTAACGCTCCTTGCTGCGTCCCCGCTTGCCCTTGACTGGAAAGCTCTTTTCCGTAGTCCACATGCAATACCTGGCGCCTTTCCGGAAGATGCGCGTACGGTCCGAACGCCGTCCCACTATGTCTGTCCGGCCGGCTTCCGACTGTATGCTCCGGGCCAGAGTCCCCGTATCGTTCATGAGAGGATGGGTGAACCTCTTTCCCCATTTGGAGGTACGAGGCGCCCATTTGCTACCGTTGAATCCCCCCGAAGCGAATGAGGACACGAACTGCTGCCTGGTATAGTCACCGGCAGCAGTTGCGAAGTCGAATACGTTGAACTCCAGCCGGCTGGCCATGACGCGCGTACTGGTCCTGCTTACCCAGTGGCTGCAAAACTCATCAAGCGTTATCTTGGGCATAGGCGAACTTTCCTTTAATGCGTTTCACAATATCATTCATGTAACCCGGAAGCGGGACGGAGAAATAGCGGTGCGCATCGGAAAAGATACGCCCGCCGGTTGCCAGGCTCTCCCGGAAGACCGGATCCACCTTTTCCAGATAGTCTCCCTTATCCGGCAAAGCCGCCCGGACAGCGGCGAACCCCTCCGCGACCAGAAAGCAGCGGCATCCCCATTCGATCGGCGGTATCAGCTCCGGAGGAAACTCGGATTTGCGGAAGGAAATCCCTTCCAATGAAAGATGCCAGGCACGTACCCGTTCATCGCCTTGTGTCATGTAGGTAAGCACGGTATCCATATCCACCGCCATCCACCATGCGGCCATCGAGGCCGCGAAGAATACCTGGTTGTTCTCTTCCTCCGCATGGACGAGGTTATACCTGCGGCATATCTTTTCGTATGCTTCCATGTCCTGTTCATCCGCTGTCTCGGGCAGTTCCCCGAGCATGGCATACTCCTCTGCCGCGGCAAAATCCACCAGGTTGTCTATAGCTGCAATCAGGATGTCACGCTGCTGCCGTTCCCTCTCTGTTGTAAAGGAGTTGTGATTTTTCAGTATCTCCAATGCCCGGTCCATATCGATTCGCAGACCTGTCAGCGCACGGTCTATGAGGAAAGAGGCACGCAGGGTGATGATGTCCTCTATAATGTCGAGACGTTCCGCGCTGTTCTCCCAATAGAGGATCAGCCTGCGGAATGCATCGAAAATGACACGATACTCCTTTTCCGTATCGGATTCCGTGGTTGCAGATGCCCTGACAGCCCTGAACGGAGCGTTGTCCGGGAGCGGAAGACGGGCTTCTATTCCGCTCCCCGCAGAAAATTTCCGACCTTCGCCCCCCGGGGGCGTCCGTAACGCCGGAAATACTCCTCGTCCGACATGATGCCCCGGTCGTTGTGGCTGAGACCGGATGAGCCGCCTTCGGCTCCGAAACCTAATCCCGGGATAACATTGAGCTGCCGGCCCACATTGATACCGAACTCTTTCTCGATCTCATCGGCCGCCACTTCATATTTGTCCGTGATCAGCGAATAGAGCTTGATGCGGTCCTCGTTGCTCATCTCTATCCGGTTCGAATACCGGAACTCCAATCCTCCGGGGATATACCCGATAGCCACCAGGCGGGGGATTATCTCCTCGTTCATGACGTTTTCGATATACCGACGGTAGACTTCGATACGGTCGCGGAAAATGTCCTGGTGTGCTTTCGTGGAACCCACGTACGACTGCATCCCTCCGGCCATCGACTCGGAGCCGAGCACGAGGTTGGCAACTTCCTTGTTCACAAACTCGATAAGCCCGGTATATATCTTTTCCGAGTTGGACATGGTGAATGTCTTGATATCGACCTCGTCCTCAATGCCGGTAACCACCACCTTGTTCTGTGCCGCGTTGGCTATCTCGTTAGCCAGCCTCTTGCGGTCGGCGTTGCTCTCGCTGACCGTCTTTCCGTGGATAATCGGCTGTCCGTAAGTATGGGAAAAGTTCACATAGTTGGCCACCGTGAATTTCTTGGCCAGTATCAAAGGGGTCGTGGCGGAAAAAAGTCCCAAGTCGCCGGAGTTTACCAGTACATAACAACGGTAATATGCCGGGTCATGTAAATCCCAATGCGGCTCCCACAGTCCCTGCCGCTTCAGTACCGTTTTCTGGTCCGGCAACACATTACGCCGTTCGATGATGTTGACTTCCGCCAGCTTGTCCGTTCTGGGGTCAGTATGCGGCATGATTTCAAGCAGGGTGTACCCGTAGAGCTTGGATTCCACTATGCCCTTGATTATCTTGTCGAACTGCGAACCCTGTATCTTCAGGGAGTTCGCCACGTCCTTGATGTATTTTCCCTTTTCGTTTACACGGGCAAGCATATAGCGGTCGCCGAGAATCTGGCTTTCCAGTGTCTCGACAACGGAACGTATATGAGCGTCCTGTTGCAGGCAGGCTTCATACAGGTCAATGAGCCGGGCGCGGTCATCGAGAATATATCCCGAGCCGGTATCCTGACGGCATGAACGGTAGCGGTTGTTGCGCTCGATTTCGCGGACATACTCCTGAATTGTCTTTTTGGAGGTCTTAAAAATACTCTCCAAGAGTTCCCCGTTAAATGATTTGTCCGATGTAGCCATAATTTTTTTGTTTCTTGTTCAAAGAGTAGAGACAATCCTCAAGAGAGGTTTTTACGGCTAAAAGAATATATGGAGAACGGGACTCTTAATGCTTGATTTACAAACCGAAATATACAACTTAAATATATAGATATTTCGGTTTTATTTATGTTGTAAATATCTTATTATCAGTGATTAACAATTTATTAAAAGTGTAATTTATGTATATATTTATAGTGTATTTCATATTAAAAAGATATATCTTTGCACCACGTTAGATACAAATCCAAGAACAATGAAAAAGAGAACATGAAAGAAGAAAAGATTCCCTGCCGGATAATCCGGTACAGGGAGTTCCCCGATCTGCTTTTCGGAACGTTACGGGAAGACGGACCGGTCTATTTCGACGCGACACGCTTCATCCAGGCCAAAGGAGATGCACGCCGGCATAATGTCCGTGATTTCCGTGTCGCTTTCCATCACTGGGCAACGGCGTTGGCAGACGCCTACGGAATAGACAGGGAAAAGATGATCATCCGTGACGAGGCGTCGGGACACCTGTTAATTGATGAATGTCTGGCTCTATTATTTGTCGTTTACATCGATCCCGCGTTCGGTGTCTACCTTCTGGAGCGCGTGGACGAACTGCTGTCCGGTGGATTTACGGTTTCAGACACTTGGCTGGTACAGGCTGCCGGTCTTAGATTTACAAAGGAGGAATTAACGCAAATTTTAGAACAACATGAGACGCAGCACATTTAAACGACCCAAGATGGTGCTCATCTTCAACGGGGCACAGGTTCTTGTAGCGGTCACGCGCTCGCTGCACAGCGCGGCGGAATTGACAAAAGGCAACTTGCAGGCTATCTCATTCTGTTGCACGGGCAAGTATGTATGCAGCGGCGGATTCTATTTCAGGCATCTGCATCCGGATGTGGAAATCGAGCTGGCCGACCTCGGCACACTGATGCTGAAAGATTATGACGCCCTTTGCGGCGAGAAACGCACGTACTATCCGGTGCGCAAGATGGCACATAAGAGAGCCTTGCTTGAAAACAAACGTAAGTCTGATAACCAAAAGAAAGGAGGAAATACCTATGAGGGAAAATAGGAATGTTCCGTTCCGGGACTGGAACATAAGGGTTTCCCGGAACCATAACGGCCAGCTCCATATCTGCGCCGTGGATATATGCGATATACTCAAGCGGGACGAACTGCTTGAAAACGGCGCCATCGCCCGTGTTTGCCCGACGGCATTGAAAATCAGTTTCCGGAAAAACGGCAGGGAACAGTGGGGTTTCCGTCCCATCGATATGCGTCGGCTTTTACAACTGGTACGCAAGGAGACTATTATACCCCGTGACCTGCTTGATGAATTGGAAGTGTGGGGCAACAAGCTTCTGGAACTGGAAGCCGGGGAGCTGCACGCCGTCCCGCAGGACGACATCGTCATGCACTTCGAGGAAGGGTTCCCCGTCACGTTCCGGCGTGTCGGCGACAAGCTGATGGTCAACGCCACGCAGATCACGATGCACTTCGGGAAAATCCCGTCTGAATGGCTACGCATCGCTTCCACGGATATGCTCCGCAGGGAAATGGCCGGCAACGGACATACCGGGAAATACGAGTCGCAAGTCTTCACCACACGGGGGCGGGGGCACGGTGCGACCTGGTTGGAATCACCGCTTGTCATACCGTTGGCCAGATGGATCGCCCCTGACCTGTCTTTGGCGGAATGGTTGGGCGAGGCTATCGGCAAACTCTCCGTGAAACGAGGGAAGACAATCGTACGCGAACGCCCCAGGGTGGCGGCACCCGGTCTGCCCTGTATGGATTGTCCCATGCCGCAGGATATGGAATCGGCGACGAGACTGATTCTGGAACTGCGGAAGGTGGTGAGTGAATCCCTGCCGAAAATCGTATTCTACGAGGAGTTTATCGAGAACAGGGACTGGTTCAAGAGCACGCGCATCGCTGACGAACTCGGCATATCGCCGCGACAGTTGCACCAGTTCCTTGCCGAAGAGGGCATCTGCAAGTACGAGAAGCGGCAATGGGTGGTCTTTCCTTCCTGCCGGGCCTGGCAATGCGATGTGCCTTACACGTGGGAGAACAGCCGGGGCAAGGTATATACTTTCGGATCCACCAAACGATGGACACAGGCCGGACGGGAGTGTATCATAGAACTGTGGCGCAAGAGGAACCCTGAATACTGCCCACCGGGTGCATAGCGATGGAAACGGCATTACAGCGGATCATCCGCAAGACAGGAAGACGGCCGGTAGAGTGCCGTTGCCGTCTGTGCAGGCAGCAATGCCGGATACCGTGCCTCGGTACGCCGGAAGACATCCTCCGGTTGCTGAAAGCCGGATACAGGGAGCGTCTTGCACCCACTCGGTGGGCGGTAGGCCTGCTGTTAGGAAAAATCCCGTATATCGTGCCGATGGTACAGGCGAAACAGGAAGCAGGCGGGTGCACATTCTTTCAGGACGGACTGTGTGAACTGCATGCGGCAGGGCTCAAGCCCACTGAAGGCAGGTTGTCGCACCATACCATCACCATGGAGAACCTGAAGTTCGGAATGTCGCTCTCGTGGAACGTGGCCAAAGAATGGCTGGACGAGCGGAACTTCGACACGATACGGGAGATTGTCCGGATAATGGGAAAATAGATGAGGGACGGTTTCATGAATGAAGTATCAGTATAACCGGTTGATTCCTCCTTTGCCGATTTCATGGAACCGCCTCTTATTAATTCATACCATTTGCAAACAGTTCGTATTAGTCGCGGCTATCCTTTATCAGGAAAACATTTAAACGCGAATGATATGAAACTGAAAAGCAGAATGACCGTCGGGGAGATGTCGGAACACCTGACGGAACATACCGGCAAGTTCGCCAACCGCGTATCCGTGGGGCGTTACGCCAAAAAACTGGGATACGCCGTGTATAAACCGATGATAAACGGCAGGATATGCCAGTTCTATGTCAATCCGTCGATTAAGGATGACGGGGAAGCGGAAACATTACGGACGAACGAACGCGAAAACGGACATGAAAGGGAATGACGACAAAAGGCAACACGTGATACCGTTTATGAAATGCTTCACCGGGCTGGTCGGCGCGTTCACCCCGGAAGAGGTCATCTTCATGCTGTACATGGCAGACCGTACACGCCTGCGTGAAAAAGGTTACGACACCTTGCGCAGCAAGCGGTACTACATGGAGAACATGGAGATGGGTTCGCGGATTTTCGACAAGTGCGTGGAAAAGACAACGCGTATGGGATTGCTTGAACGGGTGCCGGTCAGCGGGATGTACGATTACCTGTGGCACATGGATTCCTACAACCGGCTTGTAGGGATATTGGCGGAACTTGGAAATCCTTTTTCTACCAGGGCATTCTGTCATCGGATGTTCGATGTGGAAAAAAGGACCGTGGCATCCGTCTCTGACGAAGAGGTCAGCCAATGGAAAGAGAGACACCGAAAAGTTTGAGCGTATCTGTCCACGGAACGTAAATGAATAAAAACAGACGGCATCGTTGTGATTTGCCGTCTGTTTTTGTGTTTTTGCGACATAAAATCCGATAAAACCGGAAGGAGGTGGTAGCCGGGTACAATATTATCCGGGCAAACGACAGAATATGCTAAATATACTTATTCAGTTCTTCCACAAGAAGATGCACCGTTGTCGAAGATTCCGCCTGTGCCGGCGGTATTCCCTCCATTCGGCGCAATACGGCTTTTGCGTTCGTGATGGCCTGAGCCTGTTTACCGCCCAGCTCCCTGAAAACACGACCGCCTGTACCGGCTTCCTTGTTGTAGGAGAAGCCCAACAAGCCGGATAGCTTTGTTTCATATTGATTTCTGTGCATCGGGCCTTGTACCAGGTTATAGTGCAGCAAGAACCAATACTCGAAAGCCTGGTTGCTGTATGCCACCCTCATGCCACCGGCTTCCGCCATACCGATAGCCCGGTTGAAATCCCGATCGGGAAAGTCATCCTTGTCAAATACCACCCAGCACTGGTCATACTCGCGTCCTTTCTTCCGCTCTTCTTCTTTCATCCGTAAAGCCTTTTGGACAAGACCTACCGTATTGAGTCCCTGGCCTACCGCTTTAATATTGGCGGAAGTCAGGCGAAATGCATTGAAATAATCCGGTTCCGTATTTACCCCCTCGCAGATGATCAGGAAGGATTGTTTGACCTCACGGACAAAACTGATACGCCTGAGTGTCCGTGCCGCGCGTGGATCACGCTTGTTCGTCCGTGCTGCCATATTCTTCCTCCCTCAGGTCAAATAACCGTTCAAACTGGCCGATGACAGGGATACCGCCATATTTCCCCATCAGGTACTCCTTTTCGAAAGGTGCACTGTTGCGAACCTTGTATTCCGCCAACGAATAGAGTTCCGAGGCTCCAAACGAATCTTTCTGTGTAAACCAGATCTGATCCCTGCGGAACAGGCTTGCATTAAGCAGGTTGGTGTCATGTGTCGTGAAAATCAACTGTGCATTCCTGGGATTTGTCACTCTGGAATTGAACAGCCCGATGATGCGACTTGTCAACAGAGGGTGCATTTTCGAGTCGAACTCGTCGACAACCAGCCTTTTGCCATGATCCAACGCGTCGATTATAGGATAAGCCAGCGAGAAGTATTTGATCGTACCCTCCGACTCGTTTACGCGGAACGGGAAAGTGACCGTCTTCGTGGCGTTGCCCTCCTCGTCATATTGCTGGTGTGAACTGATGACTGTATTGTCAACCTTGCGTATGTCGTCGATTCCGAAGTCTGCAAACCGGGCAAACTCCACAATACGCCTTTTCATGGACGGATCATCGATCTGGGCTATCGCCATTTCCCAAATCCGCTCGTCGCTGCTGCCAAGAACAATCGTGGTGTTGGCCAGCCATCCCATGATTTCCACCGAGACGCTTTCGTTGAACTGTGCTGCCACGGAAAGAAGCAGCGCATTGTCGCGCACCATTTTTTTGGCGACAACCTCTTTGCCGACCGAAAATTTGGGATGCAGTTCATACTCATCGCCGTCACGCAGGAACAGTTCCACCTCCTTTGCCTTGCGCTTGTTGCCCTTTTGATAAAGCCACTCCCGGTGTACACGTTTTTCATCGACTTCAAACCCATAGCGGTATTGGACCGTTTCGTCGGCAAAGACCGCCTCAAAATAACTGGGCTCCTGTTCCGTCCTCCGGTTGAGACGGAAACTTTCCACCCGTATGCTTTCGCCGGACTGCACGCCTTTGGAGGAATTGATGACAAACCATTTGAAGAAATCGAGCGCTTTGACTAGATTCGATTTCCCGCTGGCATTGGCCCCGTAGATGACCGCACTCTTCAGCAAAGAGAGGTTCGTACCTTCAAGCTCAAAAACAATCTCATCGGACCGGGTCTGTTTTTCTTTCAGCGCGGAAGCAGCCAAAGACAAGGTCGCCGGCTCCTTGAACGAAAGGAAATTTTCGACTGTGAACTGAATAATCATATTATATCGCAGTTATATGTAAATTTCATGCAAATATAGGGGATATTTTTTATATATAGATGTTTTATCGGATCTCTTTTTGCGGTTATTTTCCTGCACGTGAAAATCAGACCGTTTTCGTTCTTGCAATGCTGCCCTGCAAAAGGCGACTGCAATTTTCCGAAGCGGCAACATCGGCTTGCGATTCATGCTCCCGATAGTGGAATTTGGGTGGAAAGACGCGAAATTCGCCACATCTTTCCCCTCAATGTGGTACAAATGTACCGTGTATCTGACAGGAGGGGTGTTACAAATGTAGCAACAATACTATAAGTAGTATTATACAAGAAGAAAGAAGAAAGATGTACTTTTTTCTTTGACGCAAAGAAAAAAGATACCAAAAAAGAAACAAATCATGACAGACGGCACGCCGTCTGTTTTTTTGAATCGGAAAGTGTTGAAAACGGATAAGATGAGGATTAAAGGACCACTTCCTCCCCAGATACAAGAGAGAGAAACAGAACGAATACCTTATACCGTCACCCTCTTACCGTCTGGCATCCTTGTCGCGGTTCAGCCTTACGACAGAGCGCACGCAGTCACGTACCAGTTCGGCATCCCTCCACTCCATGAAATAGTTCCCGCATTCCAACCGTTTCCTGTCCGCCGGCCTGTTGTTGTCCCTGCATTCACGGATTTCCAGTATGTCATTCAGGTAATAGTACTTGTCACCGCGTCTGACACGTGTTGCCAGCCGTTCGAGTTCCTTCAGCCGTCCGTTCCATGCAAGCCCTTTCTGGCGTAGGGCATCGGAAAGCCTGCTACGGCCACTGGTTCCGATAGGCAGTATCTGGAGATTCACCGCGTACCCGACTGTTTCATGCAGGGAATAGCGCAGGCTCCCGTCTTCGTCCAGCAGGCAATACAGCACAACATGTCCTTTTGCGTCGATTTCCTTGAAAGCCCCCAGTATTACATGCTCATCCAAGATGCTGAGTTTTACCAACTGCCCGTCTTTGGGAGCATAGAGAGATTCCGAACATACACCCCGGCGCTTGTCCCATGCAAGATGGCCTTCGTTCAGCAGGCGTTGGAGGGCAATCTTTTGCTCTGCGCTCGCTTCCCGGCAATCATTCAGAAACATGACCGCGTCATCGGTAACGAGTTCTCTGCCCGCAGTCATCCTTACCGGAACCGACACGCAATTACCCGTGACATCTCCCACAAGTCCGGTTTCCGATGTCCCACCGTTGAAGACGACCATTCCCTTGCGAATGGACGACCCACCCGTGCTGTCTTTCGGAATACTCCCGATTTTCTTCTTATGATATGATTCCATTCTTTCGATTCTTTATCCAGATATTTCCTGTAACAGCAAAATGCCATACTTCATACATAAGTGGATACAATACGGCAAATATACGTATAATTCACCAAAAAGGCAGGTGACTGAACCCCATTTCTTCTGCATTTCCACGGTTTCCTGTATAAAGTCACAAAAACCGTACAAATAAGTCGGAATCCATGTGGATAGCTTCGTTCTGTATATTCTATATGATTAAGGAACAAAACATTACAAGATTGTCCGATTGTGAAAAGCATATCCGAACATACTGAATGACAGGAATACACATCCTCCTTTTCCGTCGTCCAATCCGGTTAAGAACAGTCAATATACCGACGTGTCTCTATATATTTTTTGATACGTTTTCAGCGTATCTAAAAAACAGCTTCAAGCCGGAACCCGGAAATCGTGCAGAAAGTCTGTACACCCGTGAAAATTGAAAGGACAGGCATCCACAAATGAGAATATTTCAAAAATATGGGACATGGTGAACACCAGCACCTTAAGCAACCATGATAAATACAAGTACTTTACTGTATATTTTTTGATACCTGCTTACAGTTTCAATCCGAAAGCCGCATTTTGAGCCGTTTTGGAAAACCGGACTTGAAAAAACGGCCCGAGGACAGAGACCGAATCCGCACCCGAGGGTACACCCTCCCCAATCTTTTTATTTTTATTACACCATTGAATATCAATAATTTATTAGGTTTACTTTTGTATAAAGTAAGCCTAAAAACGTCTTTTACATTATCTTTGCTTACAAATTGAAAGTAAAAAAATCTTTTCAGTCCTATTTTATCCATTTTAAGCAGCTAATAATCTGATAATCAATAGACAAAACTGATTTTGATTTTATACATACGTTGAAACGGGGCTTTTTTGATTTTTGCAAAGGAAAAATTTTTTTCAAAGAAAATCATTTTTTCTATTTTATTGATATTCAACTATTTACAAATTCACTTCGCGCGCGTGCGTTCCATATTCGCAAAAAGGCTGTTTTTGGAACGTTCCAAATTTTTTTTCTCAAAAAGTTTTGCAGTTCTGAAAAACGGTTTTATAATAGTCATGTACTCGAAAGCCAAACAAACGGCAAACAAGTACGGAGAAAAACGAATAAAAAAATAGATAGTAAAAAACAGAATTAAAAAACAGAAAAGCAAAGACCGCCGAGAGCGAGAAACAAAAACGGCGTTTACACGAAAGTGAGTTGTTGAGCCGTCAAAGGGTAACACCCGAAACAACACCGTGTGCGTTTAGGTACGCTTAAAGAGTGCGTTAAATAACCACGCTTCGCACGGGGCAATAATACCAGTATTGCCAACCTACGAAAGTAGGGAAATTTATGGAACGGGATAAATCGTATTTATTCCGAGTGCCGGAAATACGTCAAGACTTTTGCAAGTCGCTGGGAGTATTGAGAATACCGCCACTGAAAAGGACGTGCAAGAATAATGCCATAATTGCGCCCTTGTGCGCACGGAGATAAAATGCACGGTAGCGGAAAAACAGTCCGCACGGAGCTTGAGAAAAGAGCATTGCCAATGTTATGCCCATAATCACCAGCCGCCCACCGCCTTACTGTTAGCTGCCGGATTGGAAAAGATCCGGAACGTGCCAGAGAAGCGTCTTGCCGAAATTGGAGTAAAGCAGCGCAGAGCCACGACACGATGAGTAGAACTCGTGCAAAGATACGATATGCCGAAAATGCGCTCATTTGGATAGCTCTGCTATGGGGTACGTTTTAAGTGCGACAAAGTTACGAAAAATTTTGCCGTGCAGGGTGAAATGCACGGCAAATTTTTGGGCGCGTGGCAGGAAATGCCACACTTTGCGCTATGGTGCAAAGTTCGGGGTTCGACTCCCCGAGTGCCCGCAATGCGTGATTTTGCGCAGTGTTTCTAAAATTTTATCATTATGGCAACTTCTAAATTGAACAAGGAACAGTATGCAAACATCGGTTCGTTTGCAGGTATCATGTTGGTTTACAACTCTACCAACAAGGACGGTGAACTCGTGCAGACGGCACAGCACTTTTTCGGTGCGGACTTTGAGCCTGCCGACAAGTCGGACAACGAGATTTTCCGTGTGATTAAAAACATGGTCGCAACTATGTGGCACACCATTGCGGAGGAAAAGAAACTGCGTGCCGATGCCGACGGCATACGCTCGAAATTCCGTGCCACAACCCCTGCGGAAATCATCATCTGCGAGAAGTCGGGAAATCGTATCAAGAAGTACGACCTTACCGACAGCGTTTGGGCGCGTATCGGTCTTGTGCCGACCAAAGTAGACCTCGAGAAGTCAAACCGTGATTTCCAAAAGACAATCCATGCCGCTGCAAAGGCTATCCGCAACGCCATGGATTTCGCCCCGAACCTCGCCAGCCTCGAAAAGCCAACCGAGAAAACGACCAAGACCGGCAAGGCTGAAAAGGTGGCGGAACAGCCTGCCGGAACGGTTGCCGACGAAAGCAAAAAGGCGGCATAAGGGCAACGGAGTAACTGAAACCTGCCCGAAAAAGGCAAAAGGACGGCAGGCAGCCCGCTGAACGTGTGGGACTGCCTGCCCTTTTCGTATCTGCCGTCGTAAGCGCGTGTTCTTGTGACGTATGCCACGGATACGCGCTTTTCATTTCGGGCGAAAGCAACTGTAACGTGATAGGCGAAAAGAATTTCCCGGCAAAAAACGGTGCTGGGACTGTACCTCCGCCGCAGGACGGGGAGTACACCGTGGACGACCTGAAGACCGCTCTGGAAGAGTCCGAGCGGTCGCTGCATGATGCCGTCTTCATAGCCCGCCAAGTGTGGGAGAAGGACTGCGATGCCGTGAAGTTCGACATCGACGACCTTGTGCAGATAGAATCGGCATTGCAGGAGATATGCAACATCACCGCAGGAATTGACAGCGGGGACGATGGCGAGTGACATGACGCGCACACGTGCTGCGGAAACTGCGGGGCGTGCGCGCTTTTTCGGGCATTGATATACACTGTGTCAGGATTGCACCCTGAAATGCCCGCACTTTTCTAAAATTCCCTCCGATATGACTTCCTTGCGCCGTGAGGCGTTGTGCCTACCTTGTATATAACACGGTTAAGCACGGTCTGGCGTTCTGCGGAACCGCCTGCCGTGCTTCCGCTGTTATCCTGTGCGGGGAAGCGGAGAACGGATGTGCCAATAATAAAACGAATAAATATGATAGAAGTGTTTGACGCAAAGCGCACCCGCAGTTACGGGTGCTTTGCCAGTTTCAAGGCTGCCACCGATACGCTTGACAGCCTTGCCGCGACGGGACAGCTCGGAAGTGTGCCCGCTGTCAGCGTGGCGGCGTATTGCAGCGGCGTGTTACAACGGGAATATGAAGCGGTGTTTGTCGGTGGGAAATGGCGTGTGCCGAAATCTCCGAAAAGGCGGATGCCGGAAACGAGACCTGCCCGTGGGAGACGTCGGCGGAAATGGTGCAAGGAGTACGCTACGGCGGAGCTGATGTTCCGAGAAGGGTTTCCCGACCATTTGAACCGCAGTTATCCGCTCTCGGCGGACAGCCTGAGACGGTGCAACCGGAAATGCAGAATTTATATGCAATAATAAAAACGCAATGAGTATGAAAACATTAGCAGACGTGAAACGGAAAATGACGCTTGGCTCGAAGTGGCGGTGTGTCCGGCTGTTCGAGGGCGGAAAAGACCTCGGCGTGCGTGAGGTCGGGAAAGTGCAGGGTAATGCCGTGGCATTCCTCAAACCCGACGGGAAACTCTCGTGGCTATGGTGGCCAAAGGCAAAGGACGTGCAGGTGGAAGAAAACGCCTTCACCGTGCTCCAGAACGGAGTGCCCAAGCTCAAGTACATCTATGCCGGATAGGTGTTCCGGAAAAAATCATGCAAAATAATATGAATTAATAACAACTATGGGGGCGGAATGCCCCTATGCTTTTATAAACGGATAAAGAAAATGACAGAAATAACGAGAAAGCAGATATCTGGTCTGCGGGTAAAGATGTATTAACGGCTATGGGAGAGGAACATAGAATCAACGAGATAAAAGGTGTCATCATCAGCCGTGCCCTGCTCAAGGAATACGGGTATGATGGCGATATGCCCACCGACAAACAGATGCAGGTCATCGGCAACGGGTTACTTGAATACTGGGGCGTAAGCGACGGTTTCAAGGAAGCCCTCGCCAGTACAATGGAGAACATGTTCGGTGTAAAAGCAAAAGATTAGGTCTATGGAAACGAAAGAACTTACTACCCACCAGCGTGGTGTTATTCTACGCGGCATCTGCGGCGGGGCTGCATTGAAAGACAAGTCGCCGCAAATATCTGAAAACAATACCGTCATAACCTGCGCCGGAGGGTTGGAGATTTGGGACATCTGCTGCATCAGCAGTGATGCCGAAGCCTTCGGCCTGAAACCGTCCTTCGGTTATGACGGGCACACGAGAATCACTTTCACCCCCAAAGAATAAGCGGAATGAAATCATATTACTACTTGGACTACCTGCACCGTGAAATCTTCCTTGAAGAGGAGGATATTCAGACCGTTCCGGAATCAGGCAGGGCGGACGATGCCTGTTCCGCCATTGCCGAAAAGCCGTATGTCGTGGAGCAGTTCATGGCGGACTCTTTCCGGACACTCAAAGATGTGGCCAGCCGCCTGTGCGATTCCCCTGATATTAAAAGCCGCCACGATGCGCTGATGTATATCGTGTGGAGGGTGGCACTGGACATCAAGGAGTGGCGGACTCTGAGCCATAGCGAAGCCGCCGTCAAGGTAACCCGTGAGGACGGTTTCGTGTGGCTGCTTGTATCGGCGGAAAATGCCCGGAAGCTATGGGAGGCAGACGTATTCTCCCTGTACAGGCTTTATGCCGATGATTCGGAATCCCTGATCGAAAGCGAGGCGGAGCTGGAATCGACTATCAAGGGCGGATACCAGATAGGTATCGAGGTGGGGTTCGCCTCTGTAATGGACCATGCCGCCCGGATGAAGCAACAATAAAAATCGGAAACAATCAAATAACGAAATCAAGAAGAAAGGTATGGAAACAACATTATTGACAAAGGAAAATGCCCATCGTGTGACCATGGTGCGGCGTGTGGATGCCCCGGAAAGCGAACCGGTAGCGTTTCTTTTCAGGGGAAAGAGACACGGGTATTGCAGCTATTCCCATCTTGTAGGGAATCCGGGCAAGGAAGAAATCCTCGCCCCGGCGGACTTCAAGGACTGGGAAGTTGTGGAAGTGGCGCACCCGGGCTATCTGGAAGAATATTTCAAGCAGGCGTGCAGCTCCTACAACCTCACCTCCTTCTCACCCGACGAGCGGGGTGAGTCAGACATCGCCTCGCACGAAAAGGAACTGCACGAGGATTTGCAGTCGATGCCCGAGCAGCAGCGGGAACGTTACATGGAAAACTACAAACGCTATTTCTCTGCCATGATCGCCGCCAACAGCCGTTGTGCCAGCGCGATGATTACGGGACCTGCACGCTTCAACACGGGCCGCAACGAAAAGGCCTGCAACAGCCACGCCAAGAGCGTCACGGCGTTCCGGGAATGGCGAGAACGTGCACTCGAAGCGATTCGCAAGGCTACCGAAGCGGCCAAGCCCGAAGAACAGCGTCTCGAGGAGGAGTGGCAGAAGGTCAAAGCCTTTATCGACGATGCCGCCTCGACCATTCACGGTATCGATACGGGTACGGCACGAGGCTACAGCCGGGCTCTCTTCGTCAGCAACCTCGCCGGGCGACTCTCCACCTATGTCAACCATGGCAACGTGGAAATCATCGACCGTGCCGTCGCTCGTCTGCGAGAGTGGAACGACAAAGTCAAGAAACCTGTCGTCACGGCACGCCATTCAATCTTCAAGTATCCCGAACTCGTCCGCAAGGTGCGGGAAAAGCAGCAGGAACGGGCAAGCCGTGAAAATCGTGAGATTCCGTTCGATGGCGGCAAGGTGGTCTACAACTTCGAAGAAGACCGCCTGCAAATCCTCTTCGACAAAATACCCGATACCGATATGCGTACAACCTTGAAGCGTAACGCTTTCAAGTGGGCGCCACGCAACCAGGCATGGCAGCGCCAGCTCACCCGCAATGCCGAATATGCCGCCGGTCAGGTGTTGAAAATAACCATTTAATCCAGTGCCCATGAGATACATCATCGATTCACGTTATTTCGACGGGACATGCCTCACGTCGATGTCGGATGACATGCACAGCGACTACGGCGGCGAGACGCTGGAAGCACTGCGCGAAAGGGAGAAGAACCCGTACCTGGTCGCTGTATCACCGGTACGCATGACACTGCTTGTGAAGCGTTATACCCGGGCACTTTGCAAGCCCTTCCATGAAATTACGGAGGAACGTTATTACGAACTGCTGGAATGCCTGCCTCCGGCCCGCATGCAGAGCGACTGGTTCTTTGTCGGGGAACCGTATTACCGAAACCTGTACGCGCTCTGTTTCGAGTCGGACGGCAGGTATTTCCGGGCGGAACGTCCCATACGTCTTTCCAATGCGGAAATCTACCGCCAGATTCGGGAACACATGGAGAAAGTAAACCTGCATCCCGCCATCGTCAAGAAGGCTTCCTTTGTCAAATATGTCAATTGGTACAAAAAGACGGTCACCTACATACCGTACTATTTCGAGTATGGAGGTAAAATATATTTCCTGAAGAACCTCGCCACTCGGACGGGATCCGAATTTGGCGACCGCCGGGAACGGAACGAGATGGCGGCATTGCTGAGGAACCTGCGCGGAAACCGCTACGAATACTGCACTTTCTACTCCCAAAAGAAGGACATCTTCGAGTTTTTTGACTGGCTACGGAAGAACAAATACACGCTGGAAATCCAGGGCGACTTGTTCGACTTTGCGGATGACCGCTCCCACGTGGACTTTCACGGCAATGTATGCGAGTATTCGGCTGTGTTCCATTACCGCATCTATTCACGCGAGCTTTTTGGCCATATCATTAACCAGCTACGCACCGTGAAACGGTATCACGCGTGGCATAAAAGGAGGGAAATACGATGAAAATCTCAAATGAACCTACCCCATACCTCCTGCTCAAGGCAGGAACTGACAGTGCATGGGATTGCTGCGACTTTGCAATCGTGTACCTGTCAAAAGAGTGGAGACAGACACAGTCCGGCAGGCTGGAAGCCGTCAAGCCATTCAAGGATGACATCAGTTTCCAGTCTTTGAACTTTTATGACATATCGGTTGGTTTTTACCAGCCGGACGAGGACGGGATACTGGGCAGCGAGGACTTGCCGGAAGACAATAACTGGTGCTTCGTGGAACTGACCGAAACGGAACTGGAAAGGTTGGTTCCGCCGGACAATGTGCTGGTCAGCCATATCTTGGCGGTATTTGCAAACGGGGAAGCCAGATACCGGGCGTACGGCAAACATACCGACGAGCGATTCTATACTGAAAAATTCCCTTTGCAACAGATTTTGGATATACTGGCGAGTCATGAATCTTAAAATTTCAAAGCAACTATGACAGAAATCATCAAAACGGACGGAACACGCCAACCCGTGCAGCCAGCCAATGGCTCAGACTTCACGCTGGAGGAGATGCAGGCGATTGTCGGCGGCTACATCGAACTGGTGGAACTGGACGGGAGCACGACAATGGTCGTCAACGAGGAAGGCAAACTTATCCCTCTGTCCCTCAATCTTGAAGCGAGCAGGATATTCCGTGCTCATCACCCGGCGTCGAAAGACTTCATCGTTGGGGACGTACTTGTGTGCAATAACAATCAAATCAGATAAAATTATGGATAAAGAGAAAGCAAAAGCGCTCAGCAAGACCCTCGCATGCTACAAAGAATTACAAGAGAATAACAGTGTAAACCTGATCGAGTTCCATACCGCTGACGGGCAGAAACACGGTATCGGCAACCCGGAAGCCATCAAGCTGTTGCTTTCGGTGGCCGTCATCGAACTGGAACGCCAGCTCCGGACCGCACAGTTCGGTGATATTCCGGAAAGCCTGGAGAACAGCCGCGAGTACAAGGCGGCCAAACAGCTGGAATACGCCATGAACGATTTGGGATTCAAGTCCGAACGTTTCGCCCAGGCTCTTCCTTATTTCCACAAGACACTGGAACAGACATTCTTCAGAACGGTAAAGGCTTCCATTACCGCTATGGCAGGGCGTGATTCACGCTGCATTGACGACCGCAACCGTGCTTCATACGAGATGTGTCAAATGCTGGCCTCCATGCTGGAAGATACCCGTCTGCCCTTTATCTAAATGCCATGTTCATAGACGAGAGGACACAAAACCGCCTCCATGCCGTGCCGGGAGAGAGTATCTCCCACGGCACGATGCGCACGCAGGACCTGATTCCGGCGTTCTTGGACGTTATCCGTGACACACCGGAGTACGTGCAGGTGATGAATGCCATCCCCGCCCATGCCATGGAGGACAAAGAAGCAGACTGGTGGAACAGCGATGACGCGGCGGGATTGCTGGAATCGCTGTTCGACACGCTCGATAGTTACTCACCGGAGGGGTACTATTTCGGTGCTCATCTCGGTGACGGGTCCGATTACGGATTTTGGAAAATGGACAAGTGAATGTCGGAACATGGTACGGATTACAAAAGACAAGCGGCATGACATTCTCAAAGACGGGATTTGTATCGGGCAAATCTATCTTGCCCGTGCCGAAAGCAGGAAATTAAGATACTGGGCAATCTCTTGCATGAGTGGAATCGGCTTCAACACTTTCAATGAAGCCCGCAGTTATGCCAAGGATTTCCTTTAATAAAAGAATCGCATGAAAAATTGGATACAACAGATACTTTTGTGGCGTAAAAAGACGGACAAGGGCAGAATGACACTCGGAAAGGTGCAGAAAGAGTATCGCGAGAATGACGTATGCATGGGAGAACTCCTTGATGCCCTTCCCGCCGACGGCCTTTCCATAGAGGAAGCTTTCGAGCTGGCTATCACCGCCAAGAAGTGGGCGGACGGAGACCGTTTCTACCGGAGTATCAACGTTGGAGAACCGGAAGAATTGTAAGGTAAATAACAATAAACAATAATGACAAATGAGCAGATATGATTTTATAAGATTCGGCGGCTTTGTCAACTGGGCGGACGAGGACACGGACACGTTCCGGAAAATGAAAGTCTGCCTGCCGGTAAAGGAGCCTGTCGAAGATGACACGAAAATAGGACTGATTTCCACGGACGAGGACAATCCGGAAGAAATCGCGGTTTCCTATTCCGTCAGGGCAGCCGAACTCATCCCTTGGACGGACTCATTCCAGGAAGGATACTGGAAAGCCCTGATAGTGGCAGAGGCAAACGGAGCAGGCACGGACGTATTGCTGCCCATGCTCAAAGATGCCGGACTATGCCTGATGGAATGTGTCTTCCTGATGCTCCGGAGCGATGCCTGCAAACTGTTTCCGGTCCTGTGCCGGCTGTTCCCGGAAGTGGAGGAAATGTTTGAGATTATCACATGGAATGACAGGGAATATTTTGTCAGGGAACTGACGCTGTTCCGTGGAACGGGCGGGGAATACAAAACCCTAGTCTCTGTAACGGGTCTGCAAGACGTGCTGGTCGGCAAAGACGGCGCACCCATATCGGACGAGGCGGAGGCCGTGGACCGGAAAATCTGCTATTACTTCACGGACGAGGAGTTCCTGCTGCCGGAAGAGCGGCTTGTGGCCCTTGCGGAGGATGCGTGAGAAATCATAATGTATGTACAAAGACCAGAAAATGAATAAAAGAATGAACAAACAGCAAACCACTCCCGTTACCGACACTTTTAAGGGGATGCTACTTATGTCAATGGGTGTCCCTGTAGGAAACATCCGTCCCTACCGTTTGAAGTCGGCACCTTCCTGCCTCGGCGGTTTCGAGCGCATGAGCGTAGCGGCAGCACGAGCCTCGGGAATGGATATCCCGGAGACGGAGAAAGAGAACGATGAAGTTTACATATGCCGCTTGGGACCCGCCGTCTTCCATAAATGGATGCCTGTCTGGATGTTCGAAACCGCTTTCGAACCGGTTCCCGAGCAGAGACGCGGTGACCGCATCCGAACACTTACGGAAGAGATGAACAACCATCACGTGGCGGAGAAAGCCCTGAATGAAAAATGTTACGCCCTGTCCGTGGAGCTGCTTTCCGAGTGTGGCGGCAGCCTTGATGACAACGGTGAACAATCCTCGACCTATCTCCATGTTGTGGACCGTGACCCCGTGGAACTGGTCATCACGAACGCGTCGCTCCGGAAAGACGGGAAAATCTTCATCATGGGTTACAGTTACTACACGGGCGAGGAGTACGAGCAGGAATGTGACGTAGAATCCGGCATGGACATACTGAATTTTATCCTTTCCCAAAAAAGTTTTGAGTGCTATGAATGAAGACAAGATATTGCAAATGTTCTTCGACATAGGCCAGTGGACGAAGGCCATTGAGAAAGGCGTGCTGAAAGACATTAGGAAAGACCAACTTATTCGGCTGACCGACGAGCATACCCGTATGGCGATGGCCTATGCCATGCGCCGGGGAAAGTACGAGATTTCCCCTCCCCACACGGCGCAGATACCCAAGGACAACGGTGAGTTCCGCACAGTGTACGTAAACGAGCCGATGGACCGCGTAGTACTGGGTATCGCCAACGACCTGCTCTTCGAGTTGATGCCGGAGATGCTGCACTCTTCGTGCAAGTCCTACCAGACCGGTATAGGGTGCGGCAAGGTAGTTACGGAAGTCAGCCACCGGATGACAGAAACCGGCAATAGCGGCTGTCTGGGCTGGAAGTCCGACCTTTCCAAATACTTCGACAGTGTTCCGATACGGTTCATCGACGAGGCGTTCGACAAGGTGGAGGCCAAACACGGCCAGTCTGCCCTGATAGACGTACTTAGGAAATATTACCACTCGGACCTCTATTTCGATGAAGATAACCGGTTGCAAAGCAAGTATCAATCCTTGAAACAGGGTTGTGCTGTGGCTAGCTGGCTGGCGGATGTACTGCTCTACGACCTAGACAGGGAACTGTCACAAATGAACGGCTACTACGTCCGGTATTCCGACGATATGCTTTTTATCGGCAAGGATTATGAAAAAGCGATGGACACACTCCAAAAACGCCTGGAAGATAAATCCATGAAGCTAAATCCCAAGAAAGTGGAATACCTGGCAGCCGATGTCTGGTTCAAGTTCTTAGGATTCAGTATCAAGGGCGGCATGGTCTCGCTCTCGTCATCACGCATCAAGACCTTCCAGCACGAGATCGAGCGGCGGACAATCCGCTGCCGGGACACGACACTGGCAAAAGCCGTGGACGCCGTGAACCGTTACCTGTACAAGGGCGAGTTCAGCTGGGCGATACAGGTATTGCCGGTCTGTAATGTGAAGAGTGACCTCAACGAGCTGAACAAGTTCGTGATGGACTGCTTTAGAGCCATTCAGACGGGCAGGTGCAAGATCGGCGGTCTGGGATATGTCCGAACCAAACCGGATGGCTGCATCGTCCGGGGACGGGGACGCAACGTGAAGGCCAACCGCGATAAAACAGACCGGGACATACCGGGTTACCTGACTGTCGGCTGCATGCGTAACGCCCTTCTGACCAGCCGGGCGGTGTACAACACGCTGGTGGCATCGCTATAAGTTACGCCGGGCACACGGCAGAACGGGTGGACGGGCAGGCTATTCAACGTTACAGGCTTATAACCAGAATCCATATCGAGATTAACCGGTCTAACACCCGGTTAATCCCATCTCGATTCTGGCTGCGCCTGTAATGTATCGGGAAATTAAAATCATGTGCCGTCTGTCCCGCACCCGTTACCGGAGCACACCGGGAAAGTTCAAGGAATAGGTTTGGGCATCCCGCGTACCAACGTCTTCTTTCCGAGTCTGAAGGCGGCTGACCGTCGCCTTCGGACTCCGCAGAAGACCCATACGCGGGATACATCGGAAGCATAAAGCCATGTGCCGGTATTATGAGAACTTTCAGTCTTTTCCAGCACGGGAACGTGCGGTTCGGGGGAATGGATTCAGCCTGCTGTCCCCGATAAGCCCGTCTCGCGCCGTCGTATCCCTAACGTTATACGACGGCGCCATTCCGGCTTCCGCCACAGCAGACATCGGACCTGTAAAGGAACGTGCCGGCATTCCGGGAACCGCAAAAAGAACAGCACAGGGCAAAGGGGGCAAGGCCGGGATTTCAACAGAGCCGCAATTCACACGGCTGGAGCCTGTGTCATCTCCTGCTAACACGACAGATGACACAGGTTCCAGCTGTACTCGCGGCCCGTATCAGGTTTTTAAAGGGATGTGCCGTCCGGATGAGTCCCCTGAACAGAAGGTAGCGCGACCGCATATGCACGAGGGACCCAAATTCAAGATACAGTATTCAAGCTTGGTCCTGAGCCAGGCAACTACCTGGTTCAGGACCGAAGTCCTACTGTATTTATCAGGACTATAAAGATACGCGCTAGGGGTTTGAGTGCCATTAATTGTAAACAGGTGAGAAAATGGAAGATATTTACCGAGAAACCGTCACCGCCATAGAGAACGGCGCAAATTTCCGGATTGATTTCCAGTCCAGAAGTTTAAAAGTAAACGGGAGACACATGATACGGAACGGCAGGTATGATGGCGCTCCGTGGTTGCCGGAGTACGGCTGCGGGGATTTTTTCACGGATGTGGAGGAGCTGTACCGCCGCTATAAACATTCGATACCATCGGAGCGCAGCCAGAGCAAGTCCCGCCGGTATTTCATGGCATTGCCCGAAAGTGACCTCGAGGACGGGGACATGCTGTACGGGCAACACCGGGATACCGCGCAATTCGAGCTGGAATTCTATATCCTCTGCCGGATTATAGGCGGGTTCACATGGAATCCCGAAACGATGGGCAAATGGTTCTGGCAAAGCGAAAAAGACAAGGACCTGGTGATACTCAGAAAATGGGTGGAACCCGGAAGTAATCAACTATTAACAAATTCACAATGAGCAGAAAGAAACAAGAAACAAAAGTCCTGTGCCCCGGATGCGGCACGGAATTCGCCATCGCGGACAAGGAATTTGCCGCCACGGGCACCGTTATCGGCAAGAATTCGGATTTGGGCACCGTCTATCCGGTGGTGGCCGGCCATAATTCTCCCGCCGGACTTCCCAAAGGGGCGCGGGAGCGTATCGAGGCACTCCGCGGTGCCGGTGTGGACGTGAGCTGCCTGTTCGCCATGCAGGGAGCCGAGGGCGGCGAGTATATCGCCTCCAACAAAGACGGGAAACTTACCATCCTGGATGACAACGACCCGATATTCGGCAGCATCATGGCACAGGGTACCGTTCCCAACAACCGACTCTTCCGCCGGTGGGTCATGGCACAAATGTTCCATATGATGTCATACACGCATTACCGTGAAAAAGAGCCGGCAGGGGTGACCGAGATGATTCACCGGAAAGGCTATGATTACCAGTGGAAAATGCTCTTGAACGAGCTGCACGCCCAGATGAAGATGGAACACAAGGACATCACGGGTTTTGCCGAGAGAAACCGCTGGTTCAACCGTGATGTGGTTTTGGCCATCGCGAGCGACTATGTCAACGCGCTGAAAAAACACGTGGGCAACCTGGAAACAAGAAAATGCAAGGGAGTTCCCTACAAGCGTATACACGGCCGTAATATTTTCGTGGAGGACCTGCAATCCAAACTGTACTACCCGCTTTCCATCGCGATAACCCACATCAGGCACGCGTTGGACGCCACACAGCTTTACAACGCGGTCAGACAGTTCAATGACCGTCGTATCCGGCTGCCATGGGGCACTCCTCAAAGCAAGGCATGGATGGATGCCTATAAGGGAGCCGGGGCGTTCTTTACCATGCAGAACCTGATTCGTTTCCACGGTTGCACAGCTGTCAATGACCGGGGTCGGCGTCTGGACAAGTACCAGTCACTGGCGTTCCTGTCAGCCAAGGCGGAAGAGTATAAAAACGGAGAAGGCTGGCGGTTGCTGGCAGTCCTGAAAAAAATGCTGGCGGACAACAATATCAACATCAAAAAGAAGATGGCGGCATGGCGTAAGAAATAGGCCGTCATCTCCATCCGCCCGGTAGGCGGCACGGTGTGGCGGGTCAGAATAAATTAGTACTCCCTCCATTGAAATGATGCTCATCCCTGTTAACACAAGATGAGCATCTTTCAATGGAGGCATTACATCGAAAACGTAAAGAGATGCCCCTGTTTGACGACCACACCGCTATTCTAATCAAAACGACATAATCCTTTATACGATGAGCAAGAAACAACTACGACGCAGGGCCTACCTGCTGTACCGGTTACGAAAACAGGGTATCCGATGCCTGACACGTTGCCGGACCATCTTCTACCCTTACGGGGAGGATCCTAAATCAGTACCGCAGATCTGCAGCCTGATAAGCGAATTCCATTTCCATGTCCAGTTTGAAATACCCGCCTGACATGAAACCGGGAGACATTGCAACGCTGAAAGTGCCCTACAAGGGCTATCGCCGTATAGAGCTGTTGGAACGGCTCCAATACACCTGGCTGGTACGCATCTGCGAGAGCGGGAAGGAGATCGAGGTCTATGAAGACGAGTTCGAAACGGATTAAAGGCACGGAACAATGAAAGGAGAACAACAGGAAGAACGCATACCGAACTTTATCGGCAATGCCGTCATTATCCTCACAGCCGCCCATCTGGGCTGCGAGGTGGAGATGCTCGCCACCGCACAGGAGGTGTGGCGGACGAAACGCCTGCCCGAGGCGGTACTGCTGGGCATGTACGAAAAGGCCGCATGCGATGCCGTGTCGGCTGTCCGGAAGAGAGGTCTGGCGGAACAGGCTGACCGTCTCGGAGAGATATTTTACAGGACGGGGGAATTTCCCCCGCCGGAAGAAGACAATACATAAAAAGGAGTAACAAATGAAAACAAGGACTTTTCAGGAAATATATGATTTCTGCCGTACGGACGATACCTACCGGAGCTATTTCGAGGCATCGGACGAGTCCCGCATTACCGGAGCAAGGGCAAGAAAGTACTATTACGGCGACATCCGCCGAGGCCAGTGCCGCGTGGGGACATTCATCTACTGCCAGTCGATGCGGCAGCTTGAAAGGTTCCTCGAGGGCGCAAGGCAGGACCACTACATCCATGTTGACCCGCCGGCCTGCCGGGAAGTGAGCCTCAAGGACGATATGTTCCCCGGCCAGACCGCCTATATCGTGGTACATGTCAGGAGGCAGGGTGTGCAGATTGAAATCGAACACCCGTTGCATGGTGGATGGGTGCATTTCACGGCACGCTCCCACCGTCCCTTCACCAGGGAGGGAATCATAGCCGAGGCGAAGTCCTACATTGACAGCCACATCCTGCTGGCACCGGGAAGATACCGGGACTTGCAGCTGGAACATATGGTTTCCAAGGAACAGTTCCCCGCATGGTACAGGCAGTATAAAATGAGGCTGCACGACCGGGCGGAAGCCGAACATCGGGATATGGTGGACAGATACAGGCACAGGAACGACCTTACCTACGGAGAAGCCCGTGACATGCTCGCGGCTTCGGGTATATTCTTCGACCTGAACTGCGACGAGTTCGAGCGGGACGAGATTACGGAACAATTTGTAAGACTTTGTAACAAAACATAATACCCAGGCAAATGAATCTATATAATCAAATCAAATATAACGGGTATCGCATCAACATCTATTATGATGATGACGCCCGAAGCCCGCGTGAAGCGTATGACAATCTCGGTACGCTTTATACGGCACATCGTCGCTACCGCCCGGAGAAGGAGTTTGATGACCACTTCGATATCGACAAGGTTTTTGAAGGGCATATCGGAAATTTCCGGGAATCGTTCCTGAAGGAATATATCGCCCTGCCGGTCTACCTCTACGACCATGGCGGCATTACAATATCCACCTCGCCGTTCAGCTGCCCGTGGGATTCCGGATTTTTCGGAATCATCGCGGTACCGTTGGACAAGGTGCGCCGGGAATACGGGTGGAAGAACATCACCGCGAAACGCAGGAAGCGGATCGAGGGATACCTGCAAGACGAAATCAGTACCCTTGACAACTACTATACCGGGGAAGTTTTCGGGTATCGCATCATGCCGGAAAGTGACGATGACAATGAACTGGACAGTTGTTGGGGATTCTATGGTACGGAATGTATGAAAGAACTGGAAGCCGAATGCAGGCATATTATCGACGGGCAGAACAAAGCGGCAGCATAAAATAGAAAAATACGCATAATAACTGGAAATACAATGAAGACATCATACGGACTTGAATTTGACACGGTAACAGAAATCAATCCTGAATGGAGCGACTATGACAAGACGATAGCAGGATGTCACCTGGCCAATGCCAGGGTGGTCATCGTGGATACGGAATACGGGCAACCGATAGACAATGAGCATGACCTTGAAGAAATCTACCGGATTCTCGAAAAGAAAAAGACAGGCCATACTAAAAATGAACGACATGGAAGAAAAACGAGATAACAAGGAAATCAGGGTACGCCTGCACCATATCGACCGTGGAAACTGCACGGAAGTATGGGAGGTGCAGACAGAGAAGGGGAAGCCCAGACGCTATCTGGGACGTGACGACGGTTATGGACCGAAGGAGTGGTACACGCTCTGCGATGCTCCCTACGGCTATTGCGAACGCGACTGCCATGTGAGGGAGGACCTCACCCTCATTGTCTGCGACAAAGATTGGAACGAGGTGTTGCGAGACGGAACGGACAGGGAACGCTTTCCTGAAAGTTTCCCTTCACTGGATGAAGCCTGCAACGAGGCATGGAGCAAGGTCGTGAAAGTGCTTCCGCATGTCACGCACAAAGGTTTCGGGCAGTGGATCACCAAACAGTCATTCCTCCCGCTCAGCCAGACCGAAGAATTGAATTGGCGGGATAGCTACTATGAGGAAGAAGCGAGTGAGATACTCTCACGTTTTACATGGATCGGTGAAGAGTATGCCATATTCAAGGTTACCCAGAGGCACACCAAGTGCGACGCCCAATGGTACGAGTATTACGCGGGGAAGACAAACCGGCAGGAACACGAGTGGTATACCCGTTTCTTCGGTTACGAGTACCATGACCGGCATATCAGCGACGTACTCCGGACACTCGGAAGGCGGTGCGACGACATCATCCGTACTGCGGTGGAAACCCGCACGGACCACTATTACGGGCGTACGGTTTCCTGTTTCATGGACGAGTTCATCGGTTACGACCTGTCCCATGAACAGGTCCGTGACGCCAAGGAATGCAGATTGCGCAAGGCACGGGAAGACTACGACGAAGCGAACGCCTACTATTACAAACTGAAAGAGAATGAGGAAAGCATCCGTGGTATCGAATTGATGCTGCACTGCATAAGACAACAAATCCGAAAAATGAAAAGATAATGGCCAGAAAACTACATGTAGCCAGAGTTTGGCAAATCGAATACAAATATCCGGGTATGTATGGCGGGGACGGTCAGGATATCTTTTATGATATCCTGACAATGTTCGAAGTTGATAACTCCGCAGAAGACGCCTATACCGATGACTTCGAAATAGCCCGTTCGGGTCTGCAGCAGCTAAGAAAACATATCTCAGAACAGGATGAAACCTTCCGGCAGAATGCCGAAGAATTTTATTCCTGCCTGGCAAAGGTCGGGATGGACCGGGAAAAGTTTATCGAAGTACTCGATTGTCTAATCAACGGCAGTGACCAAAGCGATGCCTATGTGCATGTCTCATGGTTTTAATGATATGCCATGAAGGCGTTTCGAGCAAACCTGCCGTAACATCAAACCTGTATGAAACCTAAAGATAACGGGCTGGCCAACCTTCATGACCGGAAACGTGAGGAACGCGGTTTCTGCTGCATGCAACTGATCATATTCCTTACAGACAATGGAGTGAAGAGCTGGGATGAATGGCACCGGGCGCATACCGACGCGGCCCGGGGCGAATGCAGATACCGCAAGCGGTGCCCGGTTTATGGACGTAGCAAACATTTAATGAACAATAAATAATATGGTACTTAATATTGTAAAAAACGACCTGCCTGCCTCATGCATTGCAGAATATGTAAGATGCGTATTTGACAATGCCAAAGTAAACATCAAAGATGAAAATGCAGTATCCGTCGACATCGAAGTGACCGGAAAGAACGAGCTGCACTCTTTGGAAGGATTAAAAGAGTTGGAATACTATTTTAAAGATTATGACATAAGAATATGGTGACCGCCATGCAACGGGCGGCAAACCGGAAATTGTTCAACTACAGATAAAAAACAAGCAACATGGAACAGGAAAAACCTACAAAGCCGGAAACAGACAGAACCTTTCCGGAAGACGATGACACACTTTACCGTGAAATGACAGTGCACATGCCCCGCTGCTATTTTCCGACTTCGCTAGGCGAGAACAGTATCCTCAAATTTGCCGGAGAGGAATTCCGCCGCGTCAAGAATATTGTCTGCCGGCGCTACAACTTTAACGAGGACAAATATATCCGGGAGAACGCCGACGTATCCCCTTTCGACTCTGTTCGAGGCAACTTCGAGCAGGAAGTGTACAGACGTCTCCGTAAGGATTATGCGCACCTCAGTATCATCTCCATCAGAAGATCACTTATGGAGAAAATCCGCGACGCCGTGAAGAAGGAGAACAACATCATCGGCACGTTCTACCGCAACTGCGGCGTACATTACCGGGAGGCGGAATCAGCGGAGTATGAAACCTCCCCGATAGTGGTGGTCCACAATTCCGCTTTTTACGGATACGGCGGTTATGAAAGTGCGACCGTTTATGAACTTTTCATCGACGGGAACGGCAAACTGCTCTGCACGCTCAACGGCGAAGCCGGCGAGGATTTCGATGAGCCCATCGGACAGGTACAGACCGAGGGATTGCTTGAGATTGCCCACTGGCTGGAAGAACACGGGTTCATCTCCGCTGATGTCAATGACGACGAGATTGTCGTATGCGAGGGGTGCGGTTCAGACAATATACAGACCCAGGCATGGGTGGATCCGAATGCCCGTACATTCATCGGTACCACGGGTATAGACCGCTATGATAACTGGTGCGACGAATGCGAGGACCATCAGCCATTCTGTACTTTAAAAGAGTTCAAAGAACGCATGGAGGAATGGTGGAACTCGTTGGACGCAAATCAAATGGAACAGATCACGGGTTGCCGTCAGGACAAGTGTCCGGCCGGAGACAACCATCAGGGGTTTGCCGAAACCTGCAATGAATGGTGGGAAAACAAGGGCTATGACGAGAAACGTAAAATCTGGAAAGAACATAATGACTGCTGATTATGATTTACAATCTTCTTAAACGCATACAGAACCTGTTGGCTTCCAAGCCGTCCGGGACAAAGGAGGAACAGGAAATCCTGAGTCTGGTCAGCCAGGCGCTTCCTGCAATGCTCAATGGGCATGATACGGAAACACTTGCCGCCAATGAGCTGCTGGTACGGATATGCCCCGACACCAAACGGCCGGTCCTCGTATGCCATAACGGCAACGGGCAGTGCCTGTGCCTGCACAATGGGACGACGGAAGAGGATGCCGTCGACGTGGACTTATGGCTGCGTTCCAACGGTAGAGAGTGTAACGGCTACAACAAGTTGCAGGAGGCTGTCGTGGACCTTGCCTACAATGCCGGGGCGGACAACCTGTGGGAGGACAGGGACTCCCGTGCCGTCAATGCCGAGATCGTCCAGTGGGCGGAAGAATTCGAGACTGAGCATGCGGGCACTGATTGGGATGCGGAGGACTACTTCCTTGCCATCGACAGGTTTTACAAGGAAAAGACAAAACAAATGAATCCGGTTACAATACCGGCGAACTGAAAAAATGGCAACCGAATGGACAAGGAAATTGCAGAAGAAATCATCCGGGAAAACCGTTATCCGTCCGGATATGACATACAAGACTATCTGTTTGACAATGAGGATACTGTGCTTTCTCTGGAGGACGGAACGGAGCTGCTTGATGACTTCGACCTCTGGAAAGAACGTTCCGACCTCGAACTTGAAAAAATCATGGACCGGAACTACTGGTCCTCGACTGGTGGATATTAGATTAAAAACAGGAATATAATTATGGTAAGAGAACTTTATCAACGGCTCAGGGAATATTTCAACAACTTACCCGAACCGACAGAAGAGGAAAGACAATTTATCCGGGAGCTGAACGCCGGGTATTTCCCTATCACGTCCGTCCACCGCGATGACCTGGAAGGACAAGGTTTCGATGTGGAAAAGATCAGCGATGACGACATGCAGAATCTGGCGGAAAAGATGGCCGACGATTACTGCGAACAGTTGTTCTGGCCCAGCATGGAAATCATTGCCGGAGAAATCCTGAGTTTCCCGAAAGTAAAAACAAAAGACATTATCTGTCCGAAATGCAATTCGGAAAATATCCGTTATGATATTCACGAAAGTCGGTTCCACTGCGGCGAGTGTTCCCTGGCATGGGATGACAAGTTATATGCACTCGTGGAATTTCCCGAGGAAAGTGCTCCTTTCGAGGAAGAAGGAACCGGTTATCCGGCATGGGGAAGCGGGGACAACGGGGCGCTTTACGTGCCCGAGGAAGACTATATACGCCATACCGGCAAATCTCCCGAACGGGACAAGTGTTACCGTGCCGTGTGTTGGCCGGACTCCCAGAAATACATGGGAACGAAAGGTTGTGAACCCATACAGGATGAAAACGGGATACGGGATTTTGGCACATCGGCATACTGGGTGCCGCTGCTTCTGACGGAAGAAGCGGCAGAGCGACGAATGGACAAGAAAAAGGCACCGGTATGCCCCGAATGTGGGGGCACAGATATTGACATTCTGAGTGACGAGGGCGTGGCCGTATGCAATGACTGCTGCCTTGAATGGCCTTACGCGGAGGATTGAGAATGGAAACGGTAGATGTTTATACGGAACGAGGCGACCTGGTCACCTGTTCCGATTGCGGCAAGGTGATGCTCCTGCCGTATGGAGCGGATAAATGTCCCGCCTGCAAGAAAGAAGGTTGCCTGGTATGGACGGACGAAAGCTTGCGGGAAGCCGACATCGACTCCCTGCTCGAGAGGCACTGTAACCTGCACCAGAAGAGCGAACTGCAACCGGAGGAGTATCTTTCACTTTCCATACTGGTGACCGAGTATATTCCGTATCTGGCCGATAAACCGCAGACAGCGCGTGAAACCCTGTTCCTACTCCTTGAAACCGGCTCTCTTTTCGAGAAATACTGGCGGGATACAAGATGCTTCCAATCCGAAAATATCTACACGCCCGCCATCAAGACACTGCTTGACAAACTGGACGTGAAACTGCGAGAGGGCGACACGATTCCGGTAGAATACCAGGATTGCCGCTCCCTGGAGGACTTCTTCAGGGTCGTTGCCGGCGAGCGTCCGGCAAAGGAAGAGGTATCGTTTTCTTCAGATAAGGAGGGAAACTATTATTTCAACGGACGCAAGGTCAAGGTGGAAAATTCTGACGAGTACGCCTACCGCCTGCTGAAAACCAAAATACAGACGAGCTACCGGCGTCCGGTAGATTTTTACTTCCGCTTCCTTGCCCGTTTCGGACCATACGGAACTTATGGCAACGTGTATTACCCGAGTATCACGGACCTGATATGCAGGCGTTACCTGCCTGAAACCGCAAAATGAATTCCGGAAAGGCGATGGACAACGGTTCACCGCCTTTCTTATTGTATAACTTTTTTAATATCAATCATTATGGCAACAGCATTAGCAACAACGGCCGCCCCCGTGCAGTTCGATTTCCAGAACAACAACGTCGAGGTGATGACGCTCGACACGCTCCGGCGCACACACAAGGAAAATGACATCTATGGCAACCCGCTCAAGGGAATCTACCATTACGAGGTGATAGAGCGCATGGCGGACATCTGCCAGAAACACAACCTGAATTACGAGGTGGAGGAAATCTTCGCCGCCCAGAACAAGAACAAGGCACAGCCCGGCGTGGTCGTCCTGCCCCAGGTGGAACAAAAGTACGGGGCGATGGCCGTCGAGGCGCATATCCTGCGCCGCGTTTATACGACCATCCGCATTAAGGAATGGGAAACGGACGAGCTGACCACGACGCTTGTCATCGCCTTCCATCAGGACGGCATCCAGGCGGCCATCGGCCCGTGCGTCAGGGTGTGCCACAACCAGTGCATCCTCTCCCCCGAACGCAGTGTGTCGAACTACGGGAAAGACAAAGTCACCACCGAAGAGCTTTTCGGTCGTGTAGACGAGTGGCTCTCGAACTTCGAGGTACAGATGAACGAGGACAGGGAACGCATCCGCCGCCTGAAAGCGAAAGTAATTACCCCGGTGGAGATGTACGCCTACATCGGATTGCTGACAGCATTGCGCGTATCGCATGACAGTTCCGACAAGCGTCTTTCGTCCAAGGTGGAGACCTATCCCCTGAACCAGTCCCAGATTTCCATCTTCACCGAGGACCTGCTCAAACTCACCGAAGAGAAGAAGACGCTCACGGCGTGGGATATCTATAACGTGGCAACCGAAATCTACAAGCCCGGACGTACGGACATTCCGGCCATGATTCCCCAGAACGGGGCGCTGGCCGAGCTGATGCTCTCGGAAGGGTTGCCGGAATCTTAAAAGGCTGCCACGTGACAAGAATCAAGGGACAACTGACGACAGCCGACTACCTGCCCATAGCGGAATATAACAGGCTGGTCCGCGGGCTTGAGAAGGACGGCGAGTACCTGTGGGAGACCTACTGCTGGCTGTCGTTCTGCACGGCATGCAGGGCCTCCGACGTGAGGACCCTGCGCTGGAAAGACATCTTAGGAAAAAGCACCATGACCCGCATCGAGCAGAAAACAAAGAAAAACCGCCTGATCAAGTTCAACAGGGACGTGCAGGAGAAGAACCGTTTCCTGTACGAGATGCTCGGACAACCCGCCCCCGAACAGTACATCTTTCTCAGCCCGCGTACCGGGAAACCTTACTCGCTGGAATACATCAACAGGCTGCTCAAGGTATTCAAGGTAAGGTACAGGCTGCCGATCAGGGCATTCTCCACACATACCTTCCGCAAGACTTTCGGGCGCTATGTCTACGAGCTGATGGGACGCTCGGCCGAGGGCCTGATCCTGCTCAACCAGATATTCCGCCATTCCAACCTGGAAACCACCCGGCGCTACATCGGGCTGGCGCAGGAGGACATCGACAAAGTGTTCGATTCCATACGTCTATGAGAATATTTTCAACGATGCCCGGAACCCGAGCGGGAGGTTCCGGGCTATGCTTTATATAACATATCAAAATCAGAACTGTAAATGGACACACCGATATATATCGACACATACTTCCGCGTCGAGTCCGGCTATGACGGCGGTCGCATGCCGGAAGAGAAAGCCGGACGCTTCTTCGACGAGGTAAAGCGCCTTTTCACGGAAACAGGGTTCAGCATCAAGGAAAACAAATACAAAGACGGTTGTCCCGAGGTGTATCTCGGAAAGACATGCCTGTACTGTCATCCCCAATCGTTATCGGGCCCTGTTCTTAAAGAGCACATGGAGCTTATCGAGAAGATTCTGGCACAAGGAACGACCTTCCGGTACCTACGTACTGACACTTACGGCGAGATTCTCGACCTGACGGAGGAGGAAGAACTCGCGTATTACCACAAGACTCATGACATGACTATCGGGGGTGTCTTTCTCGACGCCTTCCGCACCAAGCGCCGGAACCTGTACAAGAGCCGGGAGCAGGTGCTGGAAATACTCGTCGAAAAGCTGCGTGTCAAGACACTCCGTGGGAAGTCCGTTTATTCGAACACCTCCCCGGCATACCGTTATATCAGGGAAATGTACGGGAAAATGGTGTCTGAAGGACGGCTCGTCGAGGGATGCAAGCAAACCGCTTCCGGGAAACTGCCGCTCTGCCGCACGGCAACCGGCAGGGAACTGAAAATGAAAAGACGGGAAGACGACAGGACGGAATGACACGCGGTTCCGTACCGGACATGGCCGGATACCAGTCCGAAGACTTCTGTAAATCATAAATTTCAAGCCGGACTGTCAATCGAAAGAAGGACGACCCGGCTATACTTCAACAACAAGAGATAGCACTATTATGAGCATACAAATCGGAAAACTGTTGCCGGACGGCAGTGTCCGGCACATCAAGGCGCTCCATGAGACGCTTTCAAAAGACCTTGTGAGGAAACTCCGGGTGTTCTATCCCAATGACAGACGGGTAGATGCCCTGCTGTCGCTGGGCGACATACAAAAACTGGGACCGTCACCCTATGGAAAATGGACAGGAACCGGCGATACCGTCCACTGTTTTTCAAAGATCCGTGACGGACGGGAAACACCGCGGCAATCCGCATCACGCATCGCGGACAACGCAGACATTTTCGGCCGCATGGAGGACACGTGCCTCCTGTTCGATAACGGCAGATGGCATGTCATGGACAAGGGAGAATACTGTGAACAGCCGCTCTTCGTCGAAGATACGCCCTCCCATGACAGCATGAAACCGATCACGGTATATGTGAACAACCATGTCCGACTCGAAAAGATAAATACACCGCAGCACTGGCAGGGACTTGAGGAACTCGCCGAACGGGAATCCAGGATACTCTATGTCTACCGGGGGTGCCGCCTTGTGAGAATCGTCCGTTCGTCCAACCTTAAAAAGAAACTGTATGCGGCACAATAACATCGTATCGGCCATAGAATGGCTGCCGGAACACCTGTTCACGGAAGAGATCGTGGAAGCAGCCGTCGAAAGCAAGGAAATAGAGGTGCTGAGCCATATTCCGGGACGTTTCCTCACACCCGGACGTATAGAACGAATCATCGCGGGCAGCACGGAGAGCTGGCACAGCTTCGAGCTGCGCAATATTCCGGAGGCGTACCGTTCGGGAGCAGTCTGTGACTACGCCATGCGCAAAAAACCGAAGAATATCACGGCCGTTCCCGAAGCAATGGTTACCCGAGAAATGGCAGAAGCGGTCATCCGAAACGGACGCGGGGATTTCGACATTCTCGCCTTCATACCTGAACGCCTTTGGGATGCGCAACTGGCATACCTGGCCTTGCGCAGCTATATTTACGACCCGTATTACACGGACAGCAGGACAGACGCCGTCATGAAAACGGGGCTTATCCTCGGATATGTCCCCGTTGAGGTAAAGACTCAAGAGTTCTATTACGGGATGCTCGACGGGATGAAAATATTGAGCACGGTTACCGATGCCGTCGTGCCGTCCCGTTTCAAGACTGCGGCATACTACCGCAAGATGGCGGAACATGACCTCTCGCTTGTTCCCGCCCGGTTCTATTCCTATGAGATTCTCCATGCGGCTGTCTGTTCGACCGAAGGAAAAAACTTCATCACAGACCCCCAGTTTTTCAAGCCGTTGTCGGTATATCTGGACGACATGCTGGCGGACCGGCTGATGGAGAAACACCCTTACATGTTCGGGGAGTTGCCGAAGCGGTTCAAGACACCGGAAAGACTGGTCATTGCCATCGATAACAGCAAACGGGAGACGAACTGCTATATCGACGAGGAAACTGAACAATCCCTGCTCTCGGTGGAAGTGTGCAAGGCATTCATCCGAAGAAACGGCAACTGTCCCGAATTTCCTGAAAATGTATGGACGCGGGAATTTGTCGACTACTGCATGGAGCACGGGACGAGTTTCCGCTGGTTCCGCCAGATGCCCAAAAAGTTCCAGAGCTCCGCGAACACGCAGGCGGCGTATGATTACGGTCATTACCATATCTGTGACTTTGCCAAACGGTTCATCACTCCGCAAATGGCGAAGGAGTGCTACCAGGAGCGCAGTTATGCACATGCCATCCCCGGACATTTCCTCACGGAGTTCTGCCGACAGACCGGACTGCCCGAGAAGTTCTACGGCGGGGAAACCACGATGCTGTCGCTGAAAAACAGCCGTGACGACTATACTTACTGCAAAGTCGGCAATACCTGTCTGGCCTTTTACCTGAAAGAACAATACGAGCCGTCCTCGGCACATCTGATGATGACGCGGTCGGATTCAAAATACTGCACGCCGGAGAAGGTGTTCGACGTGCCTGTCGGAACCTTCCACCGCACGTGGCTGGAAAAGATCGTGGCGGAAAACGACCCCCGCTTTGTCAAACCCCGTGTGGACAAAGCGTTGAAAGCCGTACAGGCGGTCTGCTATTACGGTGTCGAGAAGTTGAAGGACCTGAACCGTACGGAAATCTTCCGCAACACCTTCATGGGTGAGACCATCGGTTACTGCGCCCGCCGCAGGGACCTGACCTACCACAGCGACAACTGCGGGACCCTTATCGAGGGCTTGAAGTTCAAGATCCGGGGAATGGCTGTCCCCGTAACCTTGGCGGAAGACATGACTCCTTATACGGCCGACATGCTGCACCGGAAGTTCGGCTTCTGCTATATCGGAATGACGGCATTCGCCACGGACTACGGCCTGGACATGGAGAAGGCATACACCTTTGCACAGATGCGCCAGATCGTAAGGGAGAAAGGGCACAAGCCGTCATTGAGAAACTACAAACGTGAACTGAAACAAATAAACATCATACAATGAAAAAATACCGGATAGCTATCGAAGAGACGCTCCGTAAGGTCGTGGAGATCGAGGCAGAAACGCCCGGTCTGGCCGTCTGCAGGGCGGAAGACGAATACAATGAAGAGAAACACGTGCTGTCAGCCGACAATTTCGCAGGAGCTGACATCGCGCTCTCGACTGATGACAGCACGGTCATGGAGACTCTGGAAGACGTGGATTTCATCGGATACGTGCAACGCCGTTTCGAGGAATGCCGGGAGTCCATATCCGTCGAAGACAAAGTCCGGCTGGCATTCGGAAGTTTCGACAACGCCCTGTATGAGTTCGGCGAATACCGTAAGGAGGCGGCCCGGAACCGCCCGCAGGTCTACCTGCTGTACCGGAGCGATGCCTGGCACAACCGTTCTTCCATGGAGCTCATAGCCCCGTTCTCCTCCCTCGAAAACATGATGGAGTACCTGCGGCGTAAGAAGAAGGAATTCCGCCTGACGGAAAGTGATCTGGAAGAGTTCAAGAACAACCGGCAGACGAAGGGGCGCGACGAAAACTACCTGTACGAGTCGGATTATTTGGATGTGCTGCCGGAACAGGAACCCGAACTGCCGCCGAAAGATGACGCTTTCTATGACAAGGTTTTCACCTGCGGGCAATCCGAGCTGTCACGCAGGGAGTTGGAATCTCTGCCGGAGCCGTTCGATACCTACCATGTTACGGACGAAGAAATGGAACAGATTGTGTACGAAACGGAAATGGAGACACGGGACCGGCTGCGGCTCGGTAAAAGAAAGCCCATAGATTTTGACAATGACCGCCATAGTGAAATCTGGTGGGAAGAAATGGAAAAAGCAGTGGTAAGGCACGGCGTACCGTACTACGAGGCCGAATAACGAAAATAGAACCTGTTCATCACATGCCATAATGATGACGGGCCGTCGCGGCTACGGCTGCGGCGGTCTTTTTTTTCAAAACGAGGTGAGTATTCCACCCCTTATACAAAACGATTACCTACTCTTAAAAAAACGGATTTATGAAACAGACAAGACAGGATTTCTTCACGGCGAACGGGGAAGGAATCAAAATCATGACATTTACGGAGTTCGCCCGGCATATCCTGCGTATGGAATGCGGGGAAAGTCTGGAACTGTATGCCGTTGTGAACCGGCAGCCACGGGAATGCTCCCGGCCGCTCTCTGTCAGAAAGGAACAATGGAACGGTACGCCCTTTTACCTGCTCGGCGGGCACGGGCAGGAAGTCCGTACCATCAATTTTGCGGGTCGTCCGAAAGAGGAGTTTGAAACGACCTGCCATGATGTCTTGGACAGCTACGATGCCGTGGAAAGTATCGGGGCGGTCGTGTCAAGACTGCGTGAATTATCTCCTGAAGAACTGCATAAGCGGATTGCGGAAGAGATGAAGACCGGCTGTAAATACCTGTTGGTCTACCGCAGCGAGGAGGAGATGACGGCCGCACTCGACGGCAAGATATACGCCATCAGCGATACGGACGGCAAATTCCTTTGCGACCTGTATCAGCCGGATTATCTCCATCTGGAAAACGGGGGCGATATTGTGGACACCGCATCCATTCCGGACATGCATTTCCATTCCGATTGGGCAATCGCCAACCCCACGGTACGCGACAAGGTGCTCTCCTCCCGGATGGTGATTATATATACCCACGAAACGGTAACGCTATGATAGAGATTGGCAACAGGATAGAAACGCCGGAAGGTGTGTTCTATGAACTGGAATACGGAGGGGAAGGAAACATCTACAAGAACGAGGATGCCTTTCTCAACCGCCCCGATGAAGTGTGCTATGTACCTGAATACGCGGCAGAAGACCGTGAGGACTGGCGTGTGTCGGAGAGCAGTGACGGCTGTTTCACGCATAACTCACTGCTCGCCCTGTGCAAGGGTAATGAAGAGGTGTGCCAGGATCTGTTTTACAGCCTTGAATGGACGTACCCGACCACCTTGCTGGAAGAATGGGACTCGAACGGCTATTTCGATGAGATCGAGGGCTGGTATGACAGTAACGATTAAATGGAACGGCATATCATGGACAGGAAATACAAAATCACATACTCGGGAAAAATCACGGGCAAGACCCCGAACTACATATTGAGCCTGCGGGCGCATCTGAAAGGCATCTTCCCTGAAATGGAACGGTATGGTAAGGAAGAATTCGACCACGTACTTCATTGCATCAGCTCGTTCATTGATGATTTTACCTTCAAGGTACGCAATTCCCGATACCGGGGAGACATCCTGAAAAGGACTATCAGTAACGACTGCCTGAAAGTGTTCAACCTGGGTGACGAGAAAGTGATACTGACCGTCTCCTTCACCCCGCTGGAAACATGAAACCAACAATATGACAGATATGGATAAAATACAGAAAGACAATGCGGAGCCGGGCAAAGCCCCGGACAAAATGAGCGCCGACAAGCTGCATCTGTTCGCCACCCAGTACGCCTTTATCGACGGACGGCTGCACGAGGCCGAGCAAGCCATGCTGAAATTCATGCTGGAGTTCCTGGCACAATATGGCCGCGTATCACTCGGCCTTACAGAAGAGGAGGAACTCGATGACAACAACTTCCCCGTCACGACAACCCTGTACGGGAAGCACGACACGTCCCGTATCAAGCTTACCGATGTCTACCTGACGGATGACGGGGAATATCTCCTTGCTGACGGAATAGATGCGGAGACCGGGGAAAAACGGGACGGATTCTATATCTACAGCGAACAATACGCCGATATCTTCCAGTTCGTCGGCCACGCTTCGGAGATGAACTGACGAATGAGGAACAACCATAAAACGAAATATCAATGGACTGTATCAAAGATTTACAAGACGCCATCCGCAACATTCTCGTGAACAACGGCCTTACGGAACTCTGTCTGGGAGAGCCTGACGAACTGGACGATCCCACCTATATCATCTGGTATGACAGGCACTGTGAGCCTCACGAAGACCCGGTATTGAAGGTTTACCTTGAAGATGAGGGCATTGCCGTTGAGGTCGAAGCCCGCAGTTTCGGGAACACGATAACCGTCTACGATTATGACATAGACCGTATTGAATGGTGGAAAGGCATTCATGCCAATATTCTGGAAGTGCTGGAGCGTGACGGCAAGCGCCGGTGTCCGGCCTGTGGCAGGACGGTCAAGGGGAAGCAGCGGTATTGCGGTGCCGGATGCCGTGATTTCATGACTCCCGGACCGACAGTGGAGCAGGTCGCGGAAAAAGCCAACCGGAATATCCGCAAACTGGCAAGCCTTGCCGCCGGAAAAGACAAGGCGTACCGGAAGCGGCTGATAGAGAAATATACCGTCGGTCCGTCATAAGCCGGCTTTGTTACACTAAAAAATGTATGATATTATGGCAACAAGAACCATTTACCTGACCGTACGGCTCGATATCGACAACCCGAAGGCTGATGAAATAACGGACGAAGAGGTTGACGAAATTATCAGCGAAGTGGACTATGAATTCAAAAATTACGGGGACTATGAAATCGACACGGAAATCTGCGGGAAAAATGACGAAGGTGGTCTTTAGACGCTATCCCGACGGACAGGTCATCGCCCTGTTCCCGGACATACCGTGGAGCGGACGGCGGGGTGAAATAACCTCCTACATGCATGTCGGCCAGCATGGTGCAGCCGACTATGCGGGCGTGATCGCCATGACACGGCCAGCCCATGAAAAGGAGTACCGCAACCCGCTTTCCGAACTGAGAGCCATCGGTTACGATGACCTACACATCATGCGGCGTGCAAGACCGAAATTCATAAACAGCTAAAAACAAATCTTATGTCTCATAAACCGAATGCCGTTCCTGTCTTGCAGGAGGGAACGACCTATACAATTATACTTGACAACGGACGAAAGGTCCACGACGTAATCTATCATGCCTGTGTCGCCTCCGGCAAGTCGTATTTCGCCAAAGGCGATAAGACCTATCCCGCCGAAAAGGTGCGGAACCATTCAATCACCGGACATGCCGCATCGGACGGCTCTAGAAGGAACGGCACACCCAATCCCGACCGCTTCGCCATCACGGATGAAGTGTGCGAGGTCGTTGATGTAGTTACCACGCCGGAAACCAATCCGGAAATGTTCCGGTGTCGTGTCAAATGCCTGATGTATTCAGGCCTGTCACAAGCCGAGGCTGAGAAAGTCATCGCTTCAACGCCACTAAAGCTGGAACTCTTCTACGACGTAGGCCGTGGCAGTTTCGCTATTGACGCCGAGGCAGTTGGCAACACACCGCTGTATAATCCTTACACGGGAAAGGAAATCCCGGATGAAACTTAAGCCGAACTACATCGAATATGAGAGAACTATATATCAAGAATCTCTGCATCGAGATTACCCGACGTTGCAACATGCGCTGTACCCATTGCATGCGGGGAGATGCCGAATCCGTGGATATCCCTTTGAAACATATAAGCAACCTGCTGCGGCATGTCAGGCATATTCACCATTTCAACATCACGGGCGGCGAGCCGTCGCTTAACGTCCGGGCCATCCGCCATATCCTCGAACGGGTACGCGCCTACGGTATTACTGTCAATGACTTTTATATCGTAACCAACGGCTCTGCCACATCCCGTTCGGAGGAATTCATAGAAGCCTGCGCCGCACTGTACGAGTACCAGGAGGAAAAGGAACAGGACTCCGGCCACATGCTCGAAATGAGCGACGACCGCTTCCATGATCCGGCAGAGCATGCCGCCACGCTCGCGGCACTTTCCCCGTATCCCTTTTTCGGAGTCCGGGGACAGGCCGAGCGTATCTTCCTTTTCCGGGAAGGCCGCAGCACGGAGGGGTTTCCGAACCCTGTTCATGGGATTTATCTTACGGAGGAGAACTACGTTTACGGCGACCTCTGTCTCAATGCTGAAGGCATGGTTCTCTCCAACGGGGACCTGAGTTATGCCCGCCAACGGGAACATGCCCTGTGTCCCTGCGGGAAACTGATGCAATATCTCCGGATGACCTTGAAAAAGCGTCAAAAAGAAAGATTGTACGAATAAATACACAAATCAAAAAACTTATGTCAATCGTATGCAGTATCTGCGGCGGCACTGGAGTGAAATGTACCGCCGTCATCGACCCGAACACCAGACAGTTCCTCGAATTTACCCGCAACGCCTTGTCGGACGGCCGGTGCAGCCAGTGCGGCAACGTTGCCCTGACCGACCCTGACGAAGTAAAAGCCGGGCTGGACAAGCTTTGGACGGAATATACGGCGCGGCATCGTGCCGCCCCCAACTACACCTGCTGCGACATTGTCCGGCATGGTGATTACGACGGGTGTGAAAAGGCGTATATCCGCATCGGAGGCCCGTCAGACGTGGTCGAGAAGTATCCGGTCGTGGCCGTGTGCCGCGACCTCGAAGAGCTCAAATCACTTGCGCTCCCTGACCCGACGCGAGAATTTACCCTCATGGGAATTCAAGGGTTCGAGTTCCACGACGTGTTGGAAAACAAGACCTACGAGATCGGGGTGGACGACCTGAAAATTCCCGTCACGACGAAAGAGGTGCTGGACTTTTACCCGGCGGAACATCGGCTGAAAGAAACGGACATCGAACAATATGCCGCGGCTTACACGGCCCGTATCAAGGCGTACAGGGAGTATACCCGTCAGCTCGACGCCACACTCGTGCGGCGGCTTCTCGACGAAGAGCGGCTGATGAAAGTCGGCGAGAGCGACGGTTTCCGCTTGAAACTCCATTTCGACTGGTTTGTCATTTTAAAGCGGGAGAACGAAAGGATGTACGCGCCTTTCAAATACGCTGTAAATGCTTATTGTCTGGATAATATCCAAACTTTCGACCGTCGTTATGTCACGCTCGAAGATGCCTTGCTCCACTGCCTGAACGGTTTCAACGAGAACGCGAACATTCCTAACCGTTACAAGTCCATCGGGCATTACCTGTCGGGGAAATCCTGACGACGGGCAGTGTATCGACGGGTTACCGGAGGCCACGGGTGCTTTCCCCTTGACCGGAATACCGTCGGAACAAGTAACAATGTAACCAAAGAATAAAAAATATGATGAATGATTATAAAATCAAGAACATTCTCGAATCCCTGAAAGAGGAGGTCGAGAACGGGAAGGTATCCCTGCGGGAAGCTGCTGTCGAACTTCATAAAGCCGGCTGGACGAATTTCATCGACATCGACGCCACGAGGAACCTACTGAAGACCCGGAATGTAACGGGGAACGGAAATGTCCCGGGAGTTTCCGACATGATGGGAAAATACCGCGAGATGAAAGCGGCGCACCCGGATGCCCTGTACATTTTCCGAAACGGGGAATCTTGTGAATTGTATGAGGATGATGCCATCGCCGCTTCCGGCATTTTGGGCATTGCCACCGCCGAACGCGTCGACGGGCAAGGGAAAGGCGTCAAGGAACTGCGGTTTTCTTTTCGTGACCTGGACGTGTATCTCCCCAAACTGATACGCGCCGGAAACCGGGTGGCTGTCTGCGAACCGAATCAAACCGGTTCGGGCAAACGAGTTTGATAACCATTAAATAACAAATATTCAAAACCCAAAGACACATGATAAAGATAACAACGATTTTCGGCGAGGACGCCGTACGGGAATATGAAGAGAACAATGAACTGCCTTCTGAAGAATGGCTGGCGGATAACGGGGGCGTCGTGGACGAGAAAGAGTTCGAGACTGAGGCGGAGTACAATGCCTACATCGCCGGGGTAAACGATGCCGACGGATGGAGTGATTATCATATCATACGCCACCGGTCGGAAGAGGCGGACACCTCGAGAGAGGAAAATCTCTGGCTACGTCTCGGAATTAGCGTCCGGGGCAGCCGGGAGGACATCGAAAGGATTCTAAACGGGGACACCGAAACCCTTCGGAAACTGCTCGATGCCGGACGTTATGGGATTGGCGGAGAGACCTATGTCCCTGGTTCGACCGTCGAGGGGTACAACGAGGACCATGACACGGAGTTCGAGGAGGAAGACGTGGAGTTCCATTTATAATAAAACCACACCATCTGCAATAATGATAACAGTAAAAGTTCTACTCGGTAAGGATACTGTAAGCATATACAGGAAAACCGGGGATATCTCGTCGGTGGAGAGCACGGCCGAATCCGGGGGATATGTGATAACCCGACATTTCGAGACCGAAGCTGAATACAAAGCCTACGCAATGGCTGTGGAAGACCTGGACGGACATGAAGACTGGCAGATGCTGGCTCCTGCCGTTACGCCGGAAGCTCCGTTCCGCAAAGGGGAATTTGTCCGGCTGACAGACGATGCAATTAAGCGGATACGTGAAAGTTTCGGGGACGGACCGGCTGACTACAGAAAGGAAATGATTTTGGAGGTGATTGCCTGGTGCCGCTATGAAGGCACATGGATCATTGAAGTCCGAGATATCCGTGAAGACGATACTCAGGAGTTCGATGCCGTTTTTCTGCGCCCCTTGACGGCACGGGATCTCGTGGCTATTTCCGCACCCCGACACCCGCTATCCACTGCGATATATCCTATTCACATCCGATAACTTAAATGATGCATGATGGAAAATATATTCATACTGCCCGGAAACGAACAGGAACTGTTTAACCGGTATTTAGATAACAACGAATACGGCCCTCTGAAAGAACGGCTGGAACTGGTCAGGAAAGCCTTGAGCAACAAGCTTTCCCCGGATGAACGCAATAAGCACGGGCTGAACGTGGGTGTGCATGAACTGTCCATGGAACGTAAGGAACTGGAAAGAAAGATATTCCAAATGGCACTCAAATCCTTTGCAGAACGGGTTTGTGACGAGCAACGCGCTCTTTGCGAACAGGGGTTCTGGCAGGCACCGTGCGGCAAAGAGGCGGAATATATCTCCTCCGCTCCGGTTCCGGACCTTGTAACGGGCGTGAAGCAGTACAAGACCATTTGCCGCTGGTGGGAGAAGCTGTCCGATACCAGGAGGCTGAAGGTAGCGGCGATGTTTGCAAACGAACTGGGACCGATATACGGGCACGACACCGAAACGCTGGAACGGATTTATAGCCGCTGGTTTCTACTCTCCTTAGATGGCAAACAACGCATCTACCATTCATGGACCACAAACGAAAAACAGACTTCACTATGCCATACAAAAGCTCGGGAATAATCATCAGCGGGACACAATATGACCGCAGGCAGAAGCTCACTCCTTTTCAGAAGGCTGAAATTTTCCACCGTTACATGACAGAAGCTGTCAGCCAGCGCCAGCTTGCCCGGGAATACGGTGTCAGCCGCAGGCTGATAACCTTCATTGTGAACCCAGAAAGCGAAGAGCGGAACAAGGAACTGCTGAGAGAGAACAAGGCAAAAGGCTTGTATAAATATGACCGGAAGAAACATACCGAAAATATACGCAACCACCGTCGTTACAAACAGAGATTATTTCAAGAAGGTAAAATCATACTAAAAGATGGATAGACAATGAGAATACAGGAGAAACAAAAAGCGTTGGAACAGGAAGTTATAGCCAACCTGTGTGCGATACCGAAAATGCCGGAAAATATGTTGCCCCATACGGTATATGTCGAGGAGGAAGGGGAAGACGGGTATGGGCACGGGATACCGGTATACACCATGTACCGGTTGGAGGAGATACGCACGGACGGAAGCTGCACGCTTTACAACGCGGAAAGCCGGGAGCGTTTCACCTGCCGCCACCTGCATGAGATTAACATGGACTGGCTGGTGACAGTCTGGGAACGTTATCTGGAACTCTGTGTCGAGCAGGATATCTGGAAAGGGAATGCCGTTGCATTCCTGAAAGACCGTACCGGCAAACCGGAAGAGGAAATCATTTCATTCGTGGAAACCTCGTGGGACAAATGCCAGGCTTATACAGACAACCTCAAGGCGTTTCTTGGGGAAGATAAAGACCGGGAAATATGGATATTCTCTTTCCCGCTGGACGAATTTGAACGTGACGTTCCGGCCGGGAAAATCATCGTTGATTACGAAAATAACCCCGCAACGCGGGTTGAGAAGATGATACCGCTGGAATTTACGGCCAACATCAATGATGAATGTTTTGATGACCGGAACAATTGGGTAAGAGCCATTGAACTTCCCAAGCAGGAATAATAAACTATTTGAATCAATAAATATGATTACAAAAGAAAACATTGGCAACGAGACCTTTGAGTCTATGACCATCAATGACACGCCTGCATTGTTTACGGATATGCGGATTGACCGGAATGCCGTTCCGGAGGGACTGTACGCATACGATATCCGGGAGTCGGATGACGGGGACCGTCTGGCGACCATCGAACCGACGGTGATGGTAAATCATGGCGGAACCATCCTGACCAGGAAAGAGTTTATCACGGAAAAGGACGGCTATGTACAGATTGACGAATACGGTTTCGAGGACTCCATGACACTGGAAGAGTGGCTTGAGGAAAACAATTAAATGTATAAAGGATATGGATATTAAGGAACTGACAGAAAGGTATCGGGATCGTTTCGATGCCCATTACCTGCAAGACGATAACGGAACCGGCAGAAAAGGTCGGAAACGGAAAAAGGAAGTTGAGACCCCGAATTTTCTCAAGGATGTCATCCGGCCGATCCTGGACACTTTGCCGGACTTGTTGCCGGAGTACGGGTTCACCAAAACTACGGATGATTACGCCATGTACGGCGAGTATTACCGTATCAAGGCGGGTATCGTCCTCGTGGGAGGTTTTTCCATCGATGAGGATTTTAACCTGTACTTCACGCCATTGTTCCATGGCAAAGCCTGCGGTAAGAGTCACAAAATCGACAGCATCGGACAACTCGTTGAAATCATCCGCGAACAATTTGAAAGAAGGGAGGTGAAGATGAAAGGATAGTTTCATGCAATAGACATGGGTCGTTCCGTAATTTATTGTATATTTGTCAGATGAAGAAAGTCTGTATATGTATTTCGGACGAAAGCCCGGCAGTTGAACGGATTACAGGCACTTTCATGTTTGGCTGACATCAAACCTAATATATCTATTTGATATGAAAAAGGAAGAGATTATTCGCCGCTGTTACGGCGGCATGAAGGAAAGGCATGGCGTGGAAACCATCATCCTTTTCCATGTCGGAGATTCATTCGAGGCGTATTTTGATGATGCCGAAACGATTACCCGGATCACGGAAGTGCCCCGGTTCAAGATGACGGCGGCGGGTATACCTGCCATCAGGATTTCCGACGCCGCCTTGGAAGAATGTAGAAACCGGTTGCTGGATGCAGGATGCAAGGTATGCGTGTCCGAGGTCCGGGGGGTATCCGGCCGCCACATTCTCAAAATCAATGAAACAAATACGGAAACGGGCCGATGAATTGGTATTGATAGCGGCAGCAATAGGTCCTTGGACACTGTTGGTGGTAGCGGTATTAATCATCGGAACGCTGAAATGCTGTCTGACCACGGACTCGGACAGCATTGACGAAAGTATCAACAAATCACCGGGGATAGTCGCGCATGTCATGGTACTGGACAGTACGGATAATGGTTTTCGGGTGGTTTATGCGACGGCTGAGCCGGTAACGGATGAAAGGTTTGCCGAGATATGCGACAGGCCGGGTATTCTGGAGGGGTTCGAGAACCTGAAACGGAAAGCTCCCGAACACTTTGGCGGCAACCTGCTGGAAACCGACATCTGTGACTTCGCGTTGTACGCCTACCGGTTTCCTATCGATAAGGACGTACGGATACACAATATCTTTGTCGCCGGTAAAGAGAAAATGGACTTCTATGTCCGGAACAACCCGGACCTGCCCGGGTGCGCTACATGGATGCACCACGGTACGGAACAAGGGAACCAATATCTGAATGCTGACGATATAAATCACTGTATACCCAACGGAAGGCGGATTTACCGTTATTGGAAATGCCGTTATCTACTGCAAACTTCTGATACTGACGAGCGTTTCAGTCATTTTACAGAGGAGGAAAGGCTGTACTGAATGCAGCCTTTTCTCTATATATATTACACATAACCATCTGAAAATTAATAACTAAAACGTTTTGTTGGCGTGAAAAATTGGCATATATTTGTATGGAAAAGTGACCCATTGAAAACAGATTGTCAATTGAAAGCAATAGATTGAATATGAAAGAACAGTAATATGACATCGGAAAAATCGCAACTGAAGTTTGCGAGATCGGAAGAGACGGGCGAACTGATAGGGTTCGTTTCGCGCCATTCCAAGACACGTAAATTGATGGGAGTCCGTGAAGACTCAAGATTCGGCAAGCAGATTTGTGTCCTTTCGGAAGACCTGAAAGGAACTCTCGAGCCAAACATACTATACTCGGTAGAGTTGAAACCCATGCACAAAGCCAACGGGTATGTAGTCGTTGCCGCTACCCCCGTGTTATTTCAGGCGCATGTGGAAACAGTGATCGTCCCGAAGACATTGTATCAAGTAACTGTGACGTTCGGCAACAAAAAGATTTTCTTCGACCCGAAAGACGGCAAGAGCGTAATGAGCCGCACAATAGACGGTGTGCTGGAAATCCTCAAGGGACGCAAGGATATCAAGTACAAGGAAGGTGTCATCACCGACTATCTGAATCAGGCGCGTGCTCTGGTACGACGTATGGAATCCGACGGGTTCATCTATACGGGAGACAGACATCAGGGAGGAATTCAATGAAAGAAAAACCGGTCGTGGGTATTGCGACCGACGGTGCCCATTCTGCAAAAGAGAGGTTGACACGCTTCCGGGCTGTCGACCTCTCTTCAGGAAAAGAACTCTTTTCCAAAGCTATCGGTAACTGGACGAACAATATCGGGGAGTTTCTCGGCATTGTCGAGGCGGTCAGATATGTCATGGAACATCCGGAAAGTCCGCGAACAATCTACTCGGACAGCATTACAGCCATCACGTGGTATTGTAACAAACAGACAGCCTCTTCACGCAGATGCCCGGCATTGCAGAAAGCGGAGATATTCCTCAAAGTGATGGAGGCAAGAATCAAGGACATCGAAGTGCTGCACTGGGACAACCGCCTGTGGGGTGAGATTCCTGCCGACTTCGGAAACAAATAACAACATCAATATGGCAAAATTAAAATCACAGTCACAGAAATATGTTGAGCTGAAGGAGGAAGACTACCTGCTGCTCATCGAGAATACCATCAAGATGGAAGCCCTGAAGATTGCCGGTATCGAAAAGATGCCCATATACAAGGCTATGGAACATATCCTTGAACACGAGCACATCGACCTGCTCGTCAAACCCGTTTCAAGGAGATATTCTTGATTTTTTTAGGTGGACAATAATACACCCCACAAGCAAAATCAATGCTTATCAGTACCAAATGATAGTATATAATAACAATTAATGTAAATCAATGCAAATCAGATGATTAAGAAAGTGGCGCATGTACGGAATTATCTATACCATACATGCGCCACTTTGCTCTATACACTTTTTGATTTCCTTGATTGATAAAAGAAGGTTCTTTTCCAGTGTTTTACAATCCGACTTTTTTATATACTTTTGTCTTCAGTATCAGTTGGTTATTGAAACCCTCTATGTATGCTTATAAGTAGAGATTAGCTTTTTTAAGCGAAACTAACTACTGGTTATCAATCAATTATCAAACAAAAAAAGTTTGCCAACCGACACAACCTCTATTTTATTCTTGCAGGTAAGTATGTTTTTTAAGGCGAATGAAGCGGATCATTTTTATAAAGATTTGTAATCTGGAATATCCTGGAGGAACGTATAACTCTGGTTCTCATAATCCATCCGGCAGCAATAATGTTGCATTCCGTTGCTGACAATCAGATAATCTACTTTCAGTACCATATTATACCGGGTGATTTGGTCGAAAACAGCCTGTGTAATTTCGATATGTGGTGCTTTATATTCCACAATCATCCGGGCTGATAAATCCCTCCGATAAAGTACGGTGTCGCATCGTTTGGTAGTACCGTTTAACTTTACCATTACTTCATTGGCCAGAAGGGCAGTCGGATATCCTTTGTGTGCAATAAGAAAGTGAACAAAGTGTTGCCGTACCCATTCTTCAGGGGTAAGGGCGACATATCGTTTACGAATTACGTCGAAAATTACATTTTTTCCGTTTCGTACGTTTATTTTAGTGTCGAATACTGGTAGGTTTAACGATAACATTTATTATTTTTGTAAGTTAAATAATGGTTCCCATTATTGGGAGCACAAATTTAATAGATAATTATGAAAACAAAAGAAGAAATCGTAGCTAATTGGCTGCCCCGTTACACAAAACGTAACCTGGAGGATTTTGGAGAGTATATTCTGTTGACTAACTTCAACAAGTACGTCGAGATTTTCGCAAATCAGTTTAATGTTCCCATCTTAGGAAGGGATGCAAATATGATTTCTGCTTCTGCCGAAGGTATCACTATGATTAACTTTGGCATGGGAAGTCCCAACGCTGCCATCATCATGGACTTGCTGGGAGCTATTCAACCCAAGGCTTGTTTGTTTTTGGGAAAATGTGGTGGCATCGACAAGAAAAACCAGCTTGGCGACTTGATTCTCCCCATTGCAGCTATCCGTGGAGAGGGAACTTCTAACGATTATTTTCCTCCCGAAGTTCCTGCATTACCTGCATTTATGTTGCAGCGTGCCGTTTCTTCATCCATCCGTGACAAAGGTCGTGACTATTGGACCGGTACCGTATATACCACCAACCGCCGTATCTGGGAACATGATGATACATTCAAAGAATATCTGAAAAAGACCCGGGCTATGGCAGTTGATATGGAAACTGCAACTTTGTTCAGTTGTGGCTTTGCCAATCATATTCCTACCGGCGCATTATTATTAGTGTCCGATCAGCCAATGACTCCCGACGGAGTAAAAACAGATAGAAGTGATAGTTTGGTTACTAGAAATTATGTGGAAGAGCATGTTGAAATTGGTATTGCTTCTTTGCGTATGATTATTGATGAAAAGAAAACTGTTAAACACTTGAAATTCGACTGGTAATCCGGTCTTTCTGAAAATTATATATGGCAAAACAAGAACTGACCTGTGATGACATCCTCAAGGAATTGAGAGCAAAGCAGTATCGCCCTATCTATTACCTGATGGGAGAAGAGTCGTATTATATCGACTTGATTGCAGATTACATAACGGATAATGTGTTGAGTGAGACGGAAAAAGAATTCAACCTGACTGTTGTGTATGGGGCTGATGTGGATGTGGCAACGATTATAAATGCTGCAAAGCGTTATCCCATGATGTCGGAACACCAAGTAGTAGTAGTTAAGGAAGCGCAGGCGGTACGTAATATGGAAGAGTTGTCGTATTATCTTCAAAAGCCTTTGCTTTCCACCATTTTAGTGATATGCCATAAGCATGGAACGTTGGATCGTAGAAAGAAGCTGGCTGCCGAGGTGGACAAAGTTGGTGTACTGTTTGAATCTAAAAAAATAAAGGATGCACAACTTCCCGGTTTTATAGCTTCATATATGAAACGGAAAGGAGTTGATATGGAACCTAAAGCAACTGTTATGCTTGCTGATTTTGTAGGTTCAGATTTGAGTCGTCTGACCGGAGAACTTGAAAAGTTGATTATCACTTTACCTGCCGGGCAAAAACGCGTAACTCCTGAACAGATAGAAAAAAACATAGGCATAAGCAAAGATTATAATAACTTTGAATTGCGCAGTGCTTTAGTGGAAAAGGATATATTGAAAGCAAATAAGATAATAAAATATTTTGAGGAAAATCCGAAAACTAACCCAATCCAAATGACGCTGTCTTTATTATTCAGCTTTTACTCCAATCTAATGTTGGCTTATTATGCACCGAATAAATCAGAGCAAGGGATCGCAAATATGCTAGGACTAAGAACTCCCTGGCAGGCCCGGGATTATATGGCAGCAATGCGAAAATATAGCGGAGTAAAGACGATGCAGATTGTTGGAGAAATACGATATGCTGATGCAAAATCCAAAGGAGTCCAAAATAGTTCTATGACAGATGGAGATATTCTTCGTGAATTAGTGTTCAAAATTTTGCATTAAGTAGGATTAAGAATTACCTATATAATCAGACATATACTTTTACCGTAGATAGAAACGGGAAGTATATGTCTTTTTTTGTATTCCCGCAATTACTTCCATTATAAAAAAGACTTTCACAATGCCAGTGATTATTTTACAAATAGATTTACTCCTTTTGTAGTTTTATAGAGTTACCCATTTAACGAACTACACAAAGTATATTTTTAGAATTTTGTATTGATCTACCTTCAAGGAAACTTTTTCTTTTAAATAGGAGCTTTAATTTTTAAACGAGAAAAGTTTACTTATTCTTGAGTTTATCAAAAAAGCATTTTGGATTTTAAAGGTATCGTTTTATAGTGAGAATGGAGATTTTTTCTTTTCTCTAAAATCATCCATTAGTGTCATTTTGATAATCCAGAGTATTTTTGATTACTATAAGCCTATTTTTTCTAGTTTAATAGAAAAATAGAATCTGAATTATAGGGGTAAGTGTTTGTATTTCATTTGTTTATGCTAAAAATGAGCTTCCTAGAATTGAAAAAAAATAAATAAGTGGAGATCGGTACGGAAATATTGCAAGGATTCTCTTTTTAGAGAAGATTGTAAAGGATGATTAGAAAAAAATAGCAATATACATTGGTAAAGTATGAGTTGATCCCTTCCTTTTATTGCTTTTGCAACTATCAATATTTACTTTTGTGTATTTATGTGGTTACAAATGTGTCGTATACTTATGTGAATGAATTCTAAATGTAATCAAAAGATGGTGTTTACAATAATATATTTATGCATTTACAAAAATAATACTCTATATACAAATGTCGTTTTTCAGGCATTAACAAATACTTTTATCTCTATTATCTTATTATAAATCAAGATTATATAGTTTATTATATCAATTTGTGCTATAAGAGCCTTCTCTATGTGGTATGTATATTTGTGAATGTCTCTATTTGAGTTTAATTTGTGTTATATATATAGTTGTATATCTGTGCTTTATGATATATAATTAAACTAAAGCTATATGCTTATAATAACTCGTTTTATTCTATATACAAGCGTAATATTCGATTTGTATAATATAATATACTTTTGTAATATTAGTATTTTTATATTTGTAATTTGCTTTTGTGAATCTGATTATTTACCTTTGTATAATCAATGAGATAGTGCGTATTTTTGTGAAATAGGTACATAACACATACAATTGTAATAAAAAGAAGGTAGTATGGAAATAAAAGACAGAATCAGAATGATAATGGAAAGAGAAAAAGTTCCTCCTAGAGTTTTTGCTGAAACAATTGGAGTGCAACAATCTACTCTCTCTCATATTTTAAATGATCGGAATAAACCCAGCTTAGAGGTCGTTATGAAGGTTCATCAAAAGTATGACTATGTAAATCTTGAATGGTTGCTTTATGGTAAGGGCGAAATGATGGTGTCTGAAGAAGGAACTTCCTTTTCTTCTTCTAATCACGATTATCTGCCTTCTTTATTCGACGAGAATCCCGTAAATCCGTCCAAAGAACCGACTCTTCCGGAAAATCGCAAGGAAACGCCGTTAAGAAATGCCGAAAATGCCCCCAAAGAGATTGTAAAACAAGAGATTAGGTATATAGAAAAGCCTGCCAGGAAAATCACGGAAATAAGAATATTTTTCGATGATAATACCTATGAGACGTTTCGACCTGAAAAATGAAGAGTAAAATCGGTGGTTTGAGCAATTTCCTGTATCTTTGCACCCGGAATACGAATTTATACTTTTATATCCATACATGAAGAAATTTATTTTAGATCTGACAGTGACCGAGAATATCAGATTGAATGCAAACTATGTATTGCTAAAATTGACCTCTCAGTCATTACTGCCCGAAATGTTACCTGGGCAGTTTGCCGAACTCCGGGTGGACGGTTCGCCTACTACATTCTTACGGCGTCCCATTTCTATTAATTTTGTAGATAAACAGCGAAATGAGGTCTGGTTTCTGATCCAGCTGGTTGGTGATGGAACAAGACGTTTGGCAGAGGTTAATCCCGGTGAAACAATAAATGTAGTGCTTCCACTGGGAAATGCATATACAATGCCTCTGGAGGCTTCTGATAAGCTCTTATTAGTTGGTGGAGGTGTCGGAACAGCCCCTATGCTTTATTTAGGTGAGCAGTTGGCTAAAAAAGGCCATAAACCTACGTTCCTGTTAGGTGCCCGTAGCGACAAAGATCTGTTGCAGCTGGAAGAGTTTGCCAAATATGGAGAGGTATATACCACCACGGAAGATGGTAGCCATGGAGAAAAAGGATATGTTACCCAACATTCTATATTAAATAAGGTACGATTTGAGCAGATTTACACTTGTGGTCCCAAACCGATGATGGTGGCTGTGGCAAAATATGCCAAAAGTAATCAGATAGAATGTGAAGTATCTTTGGAAAATACAATGGCTTGTGGTATCGGAGCATGCTTATGTTGTGTGGAAAATACGACAGAAGGTCATTTGTGTGTATGTAAAGAAGGTCCTGTTTTTAATATAAATAAACTACTATGGCAGATTTAAGTGTAAACATTGGTGAACTACAAATGAAAAACCCGGTGATGACAGCATCTGGTACATTTGGATATGGTGAAGAGTTCTCCGACTTCATTGATATAGCGCGAATAGGTGGTATTATTGTAAAAGGAACTACTCTTCACAAACGTGAAGGAAACCCTTATCCGCGTATGGCAGAGACTCCTTCTGGGATGTTAAACGCTGTAGGACTGCAAAATAAGGGTGTTGATTACTTTGTGGAGCATATATATCCCCGTATAAAAGACATCCAAACGAATATGATTGTAAACGTTTCGGGATCTGCCATCGAAGATTATGTAAAAACAGCTGAAATCATTAATGAACTTGACAAAATTCCTGCTATAGAGCTAAACATCTCTTGCCCTAATGTAAAGCAAGGTGGTATGGCTTTTGGTGTGTCAGCAAAAGGGGCGTCAGAAGTAGTAAAAGCAGTGCGTTCAGCTTACAAAAAGACACTTATCGTAAAACTCTCCCCGAACGTTACGGACATCACTGAAATAGCTCGTGCAGCAGAAGAAAGTGGTGCGGATAGCGTGTCATTAATCAATACATTGCTGGGTATGGCGATTGATGCGGAACGTAAACGCCCTATTTTGTCAACTATAACAGGCGGAATGTCGGGAGCAGCCGTAAAACCTATCGCATTACGTATGGTATGGCAAGTTGCCAAGGCGGTAAATATTCCTGTCATTGGATTGGGAGGTATTATGGACTGGAAAGATGCTGTTGAATTCATGCTTGCAGGTGCGACGGCCATCCAAATTGGTACGGCAAATTTCATAGATCCTGCTGTGACTATTAAAGTGGAAGATGGTATAAATAATTACCTGGAAAGACACGGATGTAAGTCTGTAAAGGAAATAATTGGTGCGCTTGAGGTATAATTGAAAACATACAATAACCCTTCGCATTAAGTCTGCAAGAAAAATGCTATTTCTCTTTTAAATAAAGAAAGGATAAACAGGCAGGTAGTGGCAGATGAAAAAGAAGTTCGTGTTTAGAGGAATTGTCTACAGACAGAATCTTTAGATTGAAGATAAAATAAAAACGACGGTGAGGATTTACGTAATCTTCATCGTCGTTTTTATTTACACTTTATTTTACTCCCCTAATAGGTCGGGACGAAGTTTTCTGGTGCGTTCCAGGGACTGTTGCAGTTCCCATTCTTTGATCTTTGCTTCATGCCCGGATAATAGAATATCGGGAACTTTCCAGCCTTTATAATCAGCAGGTCGTGTATATACAGGTGCTGCCAGCAAATTATCCTGGAAAGAATCGGAAAGTGCGGATTGTTCATCGGAGATGACTCCGGGAATGATACGTACGATAGCATCTGCCATCACTGCTGCCGCTAGTTCTCCTCCTGTTAATACATAATCGCCGATACTGATTTCTTTAGTAATCAGATGTTCGCGAATACGGTAATCGATGCCTTTAAAGTGTCCACAAAGAATAATGAGATTCTGTGCCAGAGAGAGAGTGTTGGCCATCGGTTGGTTGAATTGTTCTCCGTCAGGGGTCGTGAAGATAACTTCATCGTAGTCACGTTCTGCCTTTAGAGCATTGATGCAGCGTTCGATAGGTTCTATTTTCATCACCATTCCGGCAAATCCTCCAAAAGGATAATCATCGACACGACGATATTTATCTTCGGTGTAATCACGTAAATTGTGAATGTGTATTTCTGCAAGTCCTTTATCTTGAGCTCGTTTCATGATAGAACAATTGAAGAAACCTTCAATCATTTCGGGTAAAACTGTTATAATATCAATGCGCATAATCTTTTAATTTTTCGCAAAAGTACAAATATTCAAAGATAAACATGTATTTTTGCCTTAAACAATCGAAGAAATATGGATATAAAAGAAAAAATAGAGGAATTGCGTGCCGAACTTCATCGGCATAATTATAATTATTATGTGTTGAATGCTCCTGAAATCTCGGATAAAGAGTTTGACGATAAGATGCGTGAACTTCAGGATTTGGAACAAGCACATCCGGAATATAAAGATGAAAATTCACCCACTATGCGCGTGGGGAGCGACTTGAACAAGAATTTTACGCAAGTGACTCATAAATATCCTATGCTGTCATTGGCAAATACATATTCGGAAGCGGAAGTGACGGACTTCTACGATCGTGTCCGTAAAGCGCTAAATGAGGATTTCGAGATTTGTTGTGAAATGAAATATGACGGTACTTCTATTTCGTTGACCTATGAAAATGGGAAGTTGGTTCGTGCCGTCACCCGTGGAGATGGAGAAAAAGGCGATGATGTGACGGATAATGTGAAAACAATCCGTTCTATTCCGCTTGTATTACATGGTGATAATTATCCCGCTTCTTTTGAGATACGTGGGGAAATTCTTATGCCATGGGAAGTGTTTGAAGAGTTGAACCGGGAAAAAGAGGCGCGTGAAGAACCGCTTTTTGCCAATCCAAGAAATGCGGCGTCCGGTACATTGAAGTTGCAAAATTCTTCTATTGTAGCTTCTCGCAAGCTGGATGCTTATTTATATTATTTATTGGGAGATAATCTGCCTTGTGACGGACATTATGAAAATCTTCAGGAAGCGGCAAAATGGGGCTTTAAAATCTCTGATTTGACGCGTAAGTGCCAGACATTGGAGGAGGTCTTTGAATTTATCAACTATTGGGATGTAGAACGTAAAAATCTACCGGTTGCCACAGACGGGATTGTTTTGAAGGTGAACAGTTTGAGACAACAGAAAAATTTGGGTTTTACGGCTAAGTCTCCTCGATGGGCTATTGCCTATAAATTCCAGGCAGAACGTGCATTGACCCGATTGAATAAGGTGACCTATCAGGTAGGAAGAACCGGAGCAGTCACTCCGGTAGCTAATCTGGACCCTGTACAGCTTTCGGGAACTGTCGTAAAACGTGCATCCTTACATAATGCGGATATCATCGAAGGACTTGATTTGCATATCGGAGACATGGTTTATGTGGAAAAAGGTGGTGAAATTATTCCTAAGATTACCGGAGTAGATAAGGATGCACGTAGTTTTATGCTTGGGGAGAAGGTTCGATTCATCGTCAATTGTCCCGAATGTGGCAGTAAATTAGTCAGGTATGAAGGGGAAGCCGCTCATTATTGCCCTAATGAAACAGCGTGTCCTCCTCAAATCAAAGGCAAAATCGAGCATTTTATTAGTCGAAAGGCTATGAATATTGATGGATTGGGACCGGAAACCGTGGATATGTTTTATCGCTTGGGGTTAATTAGAAATACGGCCGACTTATATAAACTCACAGCTGATGATATCAAAGGTTTGGATCGTATGGGAGAAAAATCGGCGGAGAACATTGTAACGGGGATTGCACAAAGTAAAACCGTTCCTTTCGAACGTGTTATTTTTGCTTTGGGAATTCGTTTTGTTGGTGAGACTGTGGCCAAAAAGATAGCAAAATCGTTTGAGAATATAGATGATCTGCAACAGGCAGATCTTGAAAAATTGGTAAGTATCGATGAAATCGGAGAAAAAATAGCCCAGAGTATACTTGCATATTTTGCGAATGAGTCTAATCGTGAGTTAGTTGCCAAGCTAAAAGAGGCCGGACTGCAGCTTTATCGCACCGAAGAAGATTTAAGCGGATATACGGATAAGTTAGCGGGCCAGTCTATCGTTATCAGCGGTGTGTTTGTTCATCATTCACGTGACGAATATAAAGAGCTTATCGAGAAAAACGGAGGGAAAAATGTAGGAAGCATTTCTGCGAAAACAAGTTTTATACTGGCTGGGGACAATATGGGACCTGCAAAGCTTGAAAAAGCAAAAAAACTTGGAATAACCATATTAAGCGAAGACGAATTTCTGAAACTTATATCGTAAGATAAGAAAAATATTCGTACTTTTGCGGCTAAATAAATTAGAGATTATAATTAAAACTCATGATACAGACTAAATTGAAAGGAATGGGGGTAGCACTGATTACTCCTTTCAAAGAGGATGAGAGCGTTGACTATGACGCGTTGATGCGTATGGTGGACTATCTATTACAGAATAATGCGGATTTCTTGTGTGTGCTGGGGACTACAGCTGAAACACCGACTCTGACCGAGGAAGAAAAGAAAACTATAAAAAAGATGGTAATTGACCGCGTTAACGGAAGAATTCCTATTCTGTTGGGTGTAGGTGGTAATAATACTCGTGCTATTGTAGAAACATTGAAAAATGATGATTTCACAGGAGTTGATGCCATATTGTCTGTTGTGCCGTATTATAATAAACCTTCTCAAGAAGGTATTTATCAGCATTATAAAGCGATTGCGGAAGCTACGGAGCTCCCCATCGTATTGTATAATGTTCCGGGACGTACGGGGGTAAATATGACTGCTGAAACTACTTTGCGGATTGCCCGCGATTTTAAGAATGTAGTTGCTATTAAAGAAGCATCCGGCAATATTACGCAAATGGATGATATTATTAAAAATAAACCGGAAAATTTCAATGTAATCTCCGGAGATGATGGTATAACCTTTCCGCTTATTACATTGGGAGCCGTTGGTGTGATTTCAGTAATCGGTAATGCTTTTCCTCGTGAATTTAGCCGTATGACGCGCCTGGCGCTTCAAGGAGACTTTGCCAATGCATTAACCATTCACCATCGATTCACGGAATTATTCAATTTATTGTTTGTTGATGGAAATCCGGCAGGAGTAAAATCAATGTTGAATGCCATGGGTATGATCGAGAATAAACTTCGGTTGCCACTAGTTCCTACTCGCATTACCACATTTGAGGCAATACGCAAGGTTTTGAATGAGTTGAATATTAAATGTTGATGCCTTCTTCAGCGAGGAATTCATAATAAACATCTAAGTGTTTAAAATAAATATCCCAATGATTGAATTCAGTCATTGGGATATTTATTTTAAACCAGCCAATGATTTATTTTAAGACAGCCGCTGTCTATTGTGAAAGGGTTATATTTCTTATTAATTACGTTTTTCGATACAGGTTTTTCACCTTCCTAAAGCATAGCTTTAGGGAACGGATAGCTACGCTTTAGCCTATCTAAAGCATAGCTATTTGAGGGCTTGATAAGAAATTCTAATAGCCATTGTGACATATTTCATTTCCAAGTAAGCGTCTCCGCGATTCTATCTTGTCGGCCTTTTTTCATTCTTATATTTTT